>DMQX01000094.1:8595-10586 GCA_003455555.1 Candidatus Tayloriibacteriota bacterium | reverse complement strand
AAATAGTCCAGCCTTGCATTTTTGGGTGATTTCAAGTATTCTAATGCAACATCGCTAAATAAACATTATGTCTCAAGATCGACTTATCAAACTTGGTTGCAAAGATTGCAAACGAATAAATTACTGGTCACAGAAAAATCGACGTAAAGTTGAGCGCAAAATTGAGCTATCAAAATTCTGCAAATGGTGCGGCAAGCAGACCGTCCATAAAGAAGTAAAGAAGTAATAGCAAAAACTCAAAAAGGCGCTTCCAAGCGCCTTTTGCGTATCAGGAGAAAATGCTGTAGCATAGTCACATAGTTACCTTGGGCCTGTAGTTTCAATGGTAAAACATCGCACTCCAAACGCGAGGTTCCCCGTTCGAGTCGGGGCGGGCCCGCAACACAGTTGCTTTCACCTCTTTTTTGTTGTAGTCTGTTTGAAAACTTGTTCTTGTTGGAAAGGAAATAGATGAGAGAATACTTTCGTGTTGGCGTATCTGGTCTTGCAAAAGTCGGCAAGGGCAAAAACTGTGAAGAGCTGGCTCGGTTGCTATCGTTGAAATTTGCTTCGGCAGGTGGTTGTTTCCGCGCAGTTGCTCGACAACGTGGGTTTGGCGACGATTATATGAAGCTAGAAGAGCTGGCCATCACAGACCCAAGTGTAGATCGTGAGGTCGATGCTTTCGTAGTGAAATTTGCCCGCGAAAATCCTCGCTGTCTTATCGAAGGTCGGAGAGTCGTTCATGTGATGAGGCAGGCTTTCTACCTCGACGCGTCGATTTTGATGACTTGCAGGTTGCCTGTGCGAACTGCGCGTGCAGCCAATGTTGAAGGGACCTCCAGGGCGGAAGCATCGCGCAGGATTAAAAAACGTGAGGCGGCTGCCAATGAGAGATATAAGATTTTGTATGGAGTTTCTCTTTGGTCGATGATGGAGCCAACCAATTTTGACTTCAAAATCAATACCTCAAATCAAACTCCGGAGCAGTCGCTGGTTAAGATGTTGGAATTTCTCCGTCCTCGCTCATAGCCGATTGGAGCCGTTACTAGAAGCGTGTCTGCAACACGCTTCTTTTTTTATGCCAAAAACTTTTTGACGGTAGAATTTATTTTTTCAATTTCGCTGATTTCAAACCACTGAATGTTTTTATCCCGGCGAAACCATTGGGCCTGTCGGCGGGCATATTGATATATTTCTCGATTTAGTTCTTCGATCATTTCTTCTTTGGTTAGCTCTTCGCGAAGGTGACGAGCAAGAGCTCGATATTCGAGTCCGAGTTCCTCCATGCGTTTCCAGGAAAGTCCTTTTTCGTGCAGTTTTTTTGCTTCAGCGATCATACCATCTTTGATCCTTGCTAGCAGTCGGGCGTGAATTTTTTCCTTCAAAAGATCCTTTTCAGTTTCGATGCCGATACTCAAGGTTTCGTAGATTGGTTTGTGGCTAAGTGGGGGAACTTGCCCAAGAGCTTTGACGATCTCGAGAGCGCGGATTAGTCTGATCCCGTTTTGTTTACCGATCTCGAGTGCACGTTTCGGATCAATTTTTTTCAGGATTTCAAAGAGTTGTCCGGCAGTTTTTTTAGAAAGTTCTTTGCGAAGCTTTTTATTTACCGGCACATCAGGCAGCAGGACATTTTTTACCACGGCTTCGACATAAAACCCGGTGCCGCCACAAATGATCGGCACTTTGCCCCTAGCGAGTATTTCGCCGATTGCCTTGTCGGCAAGCTCTTTGAACATCGAAACTGTAAAGCGTTCTTTTGGGTTAGCGATATCCAGCAGATGATGGGGAACACCGAGCATTTCTTTTTTGGTAATCTTGCCGCTGCCGATGTTGAGTCCTTTATATACCTGTCGAGAATCAGCTGAAATAACCTCGCCGTCAATTTTTTTGGCGAGTTTTACAGCTAGCCCACTCTTGCCGGAAGAGGTTTGACCGACAATCGCTATGATTTTTGGCTTGCTTGGTTTTTTCATTGATTTGAATCTAACATAATTTTGGAAAGAAAA
>DMQX01000094.1:5089-8368 GCA_003455555.1 Candidatus Tayloriibacteriota bacterium | reverse complement strand
CGTTTCAGCAGGGCGCGGAGGGTGGTCGGTGAGTGGGGCAGCTCTTACTTTTTGCTGAAAAAATTGAAGGCGATTGCACCTGCGGCAAGTGCCATAGTTAGACCGGCACCGGCTGCGAGGGTAATCAGGATGTTTCTGATAATTTTCGGTACCAGATTTTTGCCCCTTTGCCTGCGAGTCCAGGGCGGCGGCGGTGGGTCGTTGTTGACGTAGGACGACTGCGGTTTCGGCTGTTCGGTCTTGGTGGGTCCAGTCGCGTAATAAATGGCCCGCGCCCTAAGCCGGAGCTCCTTACGCCACTGCCTTCGGCTCACCCTGTTACTTTCCGGGGGTTCGTTTCCTGGGATATGGCTGACCATTCGCTGCTCCTTAGATTATGGTTGGACTATTCTGCTAAAACTATAAACTGTTTATAAAAAAAGTCAAATTATTTTCTTGTCTTTTCGGAATCCGATGGCTTTGATAAAATTTGCGGCATCTATCGAAATTCGGATGGTGTATTTTCGGTGACGCATTTTGTCACGGGCACTTAGGGTATAAAGTTTTGGTCTAAATCCCAATCTTTTGATCATCTCGACTATCTCGTCCGCTAACTTTGGTATCGTTGTGACAAAGTTAGCCATTATGTAACCTCTGTCATGGTATATAGAACCATCAGTTTGGAATAATCCCTTTAGACATGATTTCGAATATTTTGGATCTATTTTTATCCATTCTGGAATATTAATGTTTTGTTTGTGCTTAGGTCCTTTGTCGAATTTCCACCCCAGCCATTTTTCCCAGTTTTTCGAATAAGAACTTATATCAAGACACTTACACTTCCTTTTTATATAAGAAACTTTATTTTTCGGTAAAATGATCTTTAGTGAAGAGCTTATTTCCTTTATTATTTCTTGATATTCCGTGTTACAGCTTATGCGGAGTCTGACTGATCTTCCTGTTGGGTTCGATAAATTTCCGTCGCCAATGGCAACTCCGATAATGTAGGCTAAATGTCCTGATAATTTATTGTCGAGATTATGCATTTTTACCCTGTTCTGTGCCGAGAGAGGGACTTGAACCCTCATGGGGTTACCCCCGCACGATTTTGAGTCGTGAGTGTCTGCCATTCCACCATCTCGGCATTCAGAACAAGTATACTGAAAATGCTTATAAAATCAATTTATGATGTGCTTCTACTGCCTTTCCGTTATTAAAAAATGTGATAAAATATGTGCATGTCACAATTTCAAAACGACTCAATTTTCTGGATTGAGGTAGATAAAATTAAACCTAATCCTTATCAGCCACGCAGAGATTTCGATCCAATCGCGCTTCAAGCCCTTTCGGATTCAATCCGACAATACGGTGTTTTGCAGGCGCTGGTGGTTACACGTAAAGAAGTGCAAAAAGAAGACGGCGGCATAGCGACCGAATACGAACTCATCGCCGGCGAGCGACGTCTGCGCGCATCGCGGCTCGCCGGCGTGCGCGAAGTGCCATGCCTCATCAAAACAGGTGAAGACAATGACCTGCTCAAACTTGAGTTGGCGATTATTGAAAATGTGCAACGCGAAGACCTCAATGCTGTCGATCGTGCCCATGCATTTAAACGCCTAAACGATGAATTTGGTTTTAAGCACGGCGAGATCGCCAAGAAGGTCGGTAAGAGTCGCGAATATGTCACCAACACTTTGCGTTTGCTCATGCTGCCTGAACATATTTTGAACGCGCTTTCCGATGGTAAAATTACCGAGGGTCACACTCGACCCCTTATGATGTTGACGGACCGGCCACAAGAGCAGGATACCTTATTCAAGGAAATTATGTTTAAGAGGTTGACGGTTCGAGAGGCAGAACAGATTGCACGCAAGATCGCGGTGGAGCGTAATCGCAAGAAAGAGTACGCGATTGATCCGGAGATAATTGAGATGGAAGAAAAGTTGGCACAAACACTTGGCACTCGCGTGCATATTGAACGCAAAGAGAATGGTGGCAAGTTGAGCATTGATTTCTTTTCTAACGACGACCTGCGCACAATCATTGACCTTCTAAAATCGAACGAAAAGCATCAGCCGACCGAAATGATGGATAAGTTTATTCAGAACAAAAATGAAACGCCGCAAGTTGTTTCAAGTACAGGGGACTTGAATACGGTCAACGGCAGTGTACCTTCGCCTGAAGCATCGGTAATGCCTGAGCAGGCTCCAGAAGACAGCAAACCTGTAGACGATCGAACTAAACAGGAAACCCAAGAGGACGAGCAGGAACTGTACTCGATCAAAAATTTCTCATTGTAATCTGCAAAAAAATGACTGCTGAGTCTACTTCTTAACTTTGTCGAGTTTGTGAGGGTTGTGGTTTGGGCAGACCTTGTTTGAACAACGTTCCGGAATAGTTTTGGTGCCTTCCATCATGAGCGACTGGCAGAGCTCGCAGATCCGGCCGGTCGGCTTGGCTTTGATGATGTTTTTGCATTTCGGATAGTTGGTGCAGCCGTAAAAGATACCGAAGCGTCCGCGTTTCTCGGTCATTTCTCCGACACCACAGAGGTTGCATTTCACGCCGGTCGATCGGGCCTTTTCTGCTTCCTCATCTTTTTTAATATATTTGCATTTAGGGTAATTTGAGCACGCGGTAAATTTACCAAATCGTCCCATGCGTTCCTGGAGCATGCCATCTTTGCATTCTGGACATTTTTCACCGGTCAATTTTGGACCTTCCATAACTTCACCGCTCGCAATGCGTGCACCTTGGCAGTCGGGAAATTTTGCGCAACTCATGAACTTGCCGTTTTTGGAAAGTTTCCAGATCATCGGACTGCCGCAGACAGGGCATTTGAATTCTTCAGGAGCGGGACCGAGGTTGGTAATTTTTTTGGTCGACTTATCGCGGATCTTCACTTCTTTTTTGAAAGGACCGTAGAAATCTTTGAGAGTTTTGGTATAGCCTTTTTCGCCTCGAGAAATTGCGTCAAGGTCGTCTTCCATTTCAGCGGTAAAGGTATCGCTGATGTAGTCGCCAAAGTTTTGTTCCAGCCATGAGCTGACCACGTCGCCTGTGTCGGTTGGTACAAGTGCTTTTTGTTCTTTGCTAACGTAACCGCGATCCTGAATCGTTTTTATGATCGAAGCATAGGTTGAAGGTCGGCCAATGCCGCGTTTTTCCAATTCTTTAATGAGTCCGGCTTCAGAATATCGAGCAGGAGGCTCCGTTTGTTTGCCTTCGCTTCGAATATCAATGAGTCGCAGAACTTCTCCAATTGAAGTTTTTGGTAATTCTACATCATCTTGTCTGGCT
>DMQX01000094.1:4573-4846 GCA_003455555.1 Candidatus Tayloriibacteriota bacterium | reverse complement strand
ATCTTGTCTGGCTTCTGGATCCGCTCGGAGCCATCCGTCAAAAAGTACGCGGGAGCCGTTGATAGAAAAGTCGGGGATAGCATTTTCTTTTTTTGAGTCGTCTGAGTCCTTGCCAACTTTAACTGAAAGTTTTGTGCGCAAAGTTTTTGCGTCAGCCATTTGTGAGGCGATAGTGCGGCTCCAGATCAGTTGATAGAGTTTTTGCTGTTCAGGATTATTGCCAGCGGTTTTTTTGCTGAGATCGGTCGGGCGGATCGCTTCATGCGCTTCCTG
>DMQX01000094.1:0-4369 GCA_003455555.1 Candidatus Tayloriibacteriota bacterium | reverse complement strand
ATCGCTTCATGCGCTTCCTGAGCGTTCTTGCTCTTGGCGGTAAAAGTACGATGCACCAAATAATTATCGCCGTAATCTTTTTTGATAATGCCGGCCATTTGGTCGAGCGCGACTTGGCTCAAGTTGGTGCTGTCGGTACGCATATATGAAATGTAGCCGGCTTCATAAAGTTTTTGCGCAATACCCATAGTTCGTGATGGTGCAAATCCAAGACGTGAGCTGGCCGTCTGCTGAAGGGTAGAAGTTATGAAGGGTGCTTTTGGCGAACGGGCCACTTCAGTTTCTTTAATATCGGCTACAGTCCAAGGACCCACTTTGCCGGCAGCCAAAATTTTGTCGACGAATTTTTCATCGCGAGGTTCCTCGTTGCAAGTTAAGGTGAACTGAACATCTTGCTTATTTTTGACATCGGCAGTGATAACCCAGAAATTTTCCGGAATGAAAGCGCGGATCTCACGTTCGCGTTCCATGATTATACGAAGGGCAGGAGACTGAACTCTTCCAGCTGAAAGGCCGTAACGAACTTTTTTCCAAATGAGACCTGAGAGATCGTATCCAACCAAGCGGTCGAGCACGCGACGGGCTTCCTGTGCTTGCTTCAAATTGTCATCAATCGGTCGCGGATGCTTGATGGCTTCCTGTACAGCGTCTTTTGTAATTTCATGAAAAACCACACGCTGGGGTTTTTTGAGGCCGGTCGCTTCGGCAATGTGCCAAGCAATAGCTTCGCCTTCACGGTCGGGGTCAGTTGCGAGTAAAACTTCCGTAGCTTTTTTAGCCAAGGCTTTGATCTCAGCAACGACAGCTTCTTTGCCTTTGGAAATTTCGTAATGTGGAATAAAGCCGCCTTCGATATCAATGGCGTTCTTGTTGCTTTTTGGTAAGTCGCGAATATGTCCGACCGAAGCTTTGACGATATACTCGTCGTTCAAGTACTTGGAAATGGTCTTGGCTTTGGCTGGTGACTCGACAATTAATAGTTTCACGGTCTAAGTAGTATACCAGAAATAATTTTTTAGCAAGCGGAGCTATACTTTTTTGCGCAATTTTTTTCATAAAAAAAGTCCCGGCCGCGGAGTGGTGCGGCAAGGACATGGGAGATGTATTTGCTTATTTAGTCGAAGAGGATCCGTCGCGTGCGGAGATTATTTCGAAAGCTCGGAGCATCGCTTTTGGGCCGGCAGTGTCCAGAATATATTTCCCCGACACAGGATCGAGCGCTGTGCCTGTTTCCGGAATTTCGTCAGCCAGCGAATATCGGAACCCTCCGGTTGAAGGTGACAGTTTGGCGGTTCTCAGAAAATCATTGTTAACTTCGATCGCCAGGAAAAGTCTCTTGGTGCCGTCCTGGAAAGTTGTTTCGCCAAGCTTAATCAGGGTGAGCAGGAAGTTTACCCGTGAATTAAAGTTTTCGACCAGATCCATCGGGTACAGCCCCAACTGTTCTTTGAACAGCCTGGCTGAGGTGTTCTGGGCGGTTTCGCCTTCCTCGCTGAGGCCAGAAAGTGTGAATTGGATATCGTCCTCGCGCTCGGTTTTAACTTTGCGTTCGTGGTTGATTTGACCCGGGCGGCTCGTTATCGCCACAAGGCCGGCGTCGATGACTGTCATGGCCAAAACGTAAAATTGAGTTCGCATGGCATTTTCCTTTAATAGAACATAAGAATTTCTAATATCATTAAACTAAAAAAATGTTGTCGGGTCAATATCGTCGTTGGTTGTCATTGTTTAAGGAATAATCTGCCGAGTTTTTCTTCGATCAGGCCTTTTATTTCCAGAATGGATACGGTGGCGCTGATCTCATGAATTTTTTTGTTTATATGTCTCGAAATTTCGTCCCGGGATAAAGTGGAAATGAACAGTAAATTTATTATTTCTAATTCCTCCGGTGAAATGTCTGAGCGATTAGTGAAGGTTAGCAGATTTGATCCGTCGACACCCTCCTTGTCCTTTGAGAAAGGAAACATCTTATTTTCTTCCAAGAGCCCAAGAGCTTGCAACAGGTCGTTAGGACAAGTGATTGGGGTCGCACCTTGCCTCAGCAGAAAATTCGTACCGGCGGATTGTGCGGAATATATCGAGCCCGGCACCGCTAAGACATCGCGATTATATTCGATCGCCAATCTTGCGGTGATCAGAGTGCCTGACTTTTCTTCCGCTTCGATCACAAGTACTGCTCGGGCAAGGCCGGCCATGAGGCGGTTGCGTTGAGGAAAAGTCCAGGGTGCGGCTTTTTCCATGGGATCGAATTCTGACAATAAACAGCCACCGTTATATAAAATTTCTTCGGCCAACTGTTGATGGCCTCGCGGATATAATGCAGATGGGTCAAGTCCGGAGCCTGGCAGAGCTATAGTGGGTAATTTTGCATCCAGGGCGGCGCGATGAGCAATCTGGTCGATGCCATAGGCGAGTCCGGAAACAATCGCTACAGGCTTGCCGTGTAGTCCGGCGATAAGTTCGCGGCAACATTGCTGTCCGTAATCGGTGTAGCGGCGCGAACCGACAACTGATACATATATATGGTCTTCGGGCAGTTTGCCTACAATATATAGTTCGGCCGGCGGTTGGGGAATTTCCAACAACTGTGGTAATTTTTCAGTCACTTCGTTTTTGGTCATTTTTTCCACCGTATAGCTCATGATTGAGAATTGTGGCATATCTGGTATGATGAAAAGATAAAAAAATTCTAAAATCTGGAACAACATGCTAGACATCAAATTCATCAGGGAAAATAAGGACTTAATTACTGCCGGCGCCAAGAAAAAACTCATAAAATTTGACGTTGAGGAGCTTTTGGCTGCCGATACCAAACGACGTGAATTGATGCAATCTATGGAGGCCAAGAAGGCCGAACAGAACAGTTATAGTGAAAAAATCACAAATGCCGCTACTCCCGATGACCGCGCCGAAATGATTGCCAAGATGAAGGGTGTAAAAGAAGAATTCCAAAAACAAGAAGAAAGTTTTAAGGACGTAATGAAGAGCTGGCAGTCACTTATGCTACAGGTGCCGAATGTTCCAGATATTTCTGTGCCAGATGGCGAAAGCGACGCTGATAATCGGGAAGTAAAAGTTTGGGGCACATTGCCAAAATTTGATTTCCAACCCAAGGATCATGTGACCTTGATGCAGGATTTGGATATGGTTGATTTGGAGCGCGGAGTTAAAGTTGCCGGTTTCCGTGGATACTTCTTAAAAAATGATGGAGCGCTTTTATCATATGCAATTTGGAATTGCGCCATGGAACACTTTTTGAAAAAAGGTTTCTCGCCGATGATCGTGCCTTCGCTGGTCAAGCGCGAAAATTTTGTAGGCTCTGGATATTTACCGCAAGCCGAAGAAGATCTTTATAAAACTCAAGACGGGGATTATTTGGCGGGTACGGCCGAAGTTGCGACTATGGGTTATCATGCCGATGAGATCGTGGAACAGTCAAAACTTCCAATAAAATTCCTTTCTTTTTCCCCGTGCTTTAGACGAGAAGCGGGCAGTCACGGCAAAGATGTAAAAGGTCTCATACGTGTGCACGAGTTTTATAAGCTCGAACAAGTTGTACTCTGCGAGGCCAGTCATGAAGAGTCGGTCAAAAATCATGAAGCTCTTAATCGAAATACAGAAGAGTTTATAGAATCGCTCGGTATTCCATATCACACAGTGGCAAACTGCGGCGGAGATCTCGGTCTTGGCCAAGTAAAAAAATATGATATTGAATTGTGGGTGCCTCTTGAAAACAAGTATCGTGAGATTAGTTCGGCCTCATACTTCCATGACTTCCAAACACGAAGACTAAATATTCGTTACCGTGATGCCGACGGCAAAATGAAGTATGCACATTCATTAAACAGCACCGCTATCCCAACTCCGCGCATCCTGGTTTCGCTAATTGAAAATTACCAACAAGCTGACGGATCGATCAAGATTCCTGAAGTTCTCCAGAAATATTTTGGCAAGGACGTTATTCGCAAAGCCTAACAGCTCATGGCAATATTTTCCCGTAAGCGATCACTTCTACAATCGCAAAAACTGTTGCGACGGGAACGTGTGTGGGAATGGACTAGAATAATTATTGTGATTGTTTCGCTTGGCGGCCTCATCTGGGGGTTGTCAGCTTTGTCGTATGCGTCAAAATTAAACCTGCAAAATGTTACTGTCTCCGGTAACCAGGCTGTGCCGACCGATGGTGTGACTAAAATTGTGCGGGATACGATGAGTGGCAGGAATTTTTTGATTTTCTCCGCTGCGAACACTTTGTGGTATCCAAAAAAAGAAATTACGAGTACTTTGCAATTTACATACTCCTGGATCGACACCGTATCGGTTGAGCGTGTAAATCTGACGACGATAGCGGTTAAAATTAAAGAGAGGG
>DMQX01000095.1 GCA_003455555.1 Candidatus Tayloriibacteriota bacterium | reverse complement strand
TCCCATACCGCATCAACCCGGGATACATACCGCTTACACGATTTTGACCGAAGAATACGGCGAAGACATGGTTGTGGAACTTAACAGCCTTGGTGACCGCGACTCTGCTTCGCGCTTTAACCGTGAGCTAAATAATTACTACAAAAAATATTTAAGCGAATTGCCGCTTGCCCTGCGAAATTTGCTCAAGACCGATCCGAGTCTGGTGGTAACTGCCGACAATCCAAAAGCCAAAGAATTGGCCGTGGAGGCGCCACAGTCTATCAGCTGTCTGTCCGAACCGAGCCGAACTCAATTCAAAGAAGTGCTCGAGTTCATGGAAACCCTGAACATCCCATACCGCATCAACCCGGGACTTATCGCCAACCGAAATATCTATTCTGAAATAGTTTTCATGATCCGCCGCGTCAATGCCACCCCAGAGGAAGCGCCCTGTGCTATCGGTTTCCGCTATAATTCAGTTTCAAAAAGAATCGGCTACAAGAAAGAAATCTCGGCCGCGCGTGTCGTTATATATCTACCCAAGTCCAAGGTTGGACCTGTGATCAAAAACGGAAATAGAAAAAACAAGAAAGCTCTATTCTATTTCATCCATATCGGTTTTGAAGCAAAATTGAAATGCCTGCACACCCTTGAAATGCTGCGCAAAGCCAGCCTGCCGGTCGTGTATTCATTAATTAAAGACACTTTGACGCTCCAGCTTATACACGCTGAGCAATGTTCTGTTCCTTATATACTGCTCATGGGCCAAAAAGAAAGCATGGAGCATACAGTCCTGGTGCGCGTCGCCAAAAACAGCTCTCAGGAAACCGTACCACTGATGGAATTATCGACGCATCTCAAGAAGTTAAAATAACACTACTCCAAAAACCCTCTCTCGAGGGCACAGGTAAATTTCCTGCTGGAAATTTCCTTTCAACCAAGGACCTGCTCGCCCTCCGTTAATCCCTCGAGAGAGAGTTTTTGCGTAATTTTAATACAAAAAAAATAGGCTCGAGGATTTTACATCCTCGAGCCCTTAGTTCTCCAAAATATTGTTACGCCATCACATCGAGCGAAGGCTGCGGCAGTGCCGGAACTGGCGGCCGCGGATTCGGAACTCTGAAGTCCGTTGTACACGACGGACATCGTACCTTGATTCCGCGCTGCCCTTCAGCAACTACCAGAACGCTCCGACATTTGAGATTCGGACACATAACCCGAATCCTTTTGACATCCTCCATAGCAAAGCTCCTTCTTTTGATCCTAAGAACAATTATCCAAAAACACACGAGTGCGATCGGAACTGTAAAACACCATATCATATTTATATGAAAACTCAACCAAATAATTAGTAAAAAACTCCGGAAGCGAAACCTCCCGGAGTTTAGAAATTGAAACAACAATTCAAACTTATCGAACCGCCAACGACCCGCTGCCGAACCAGAGACCCCTTGGCATCATATCAGTCGTCACAGGCTCGATCTCAACCCTCTTCGGACCTTCCTTGATAAACCCGGCATCGAAAGCCCGTTTGCCGAGCTTTTTTGCGATCGCAATGACTTTGTTGACGTCGCGGCGAGGCACATAAAGTGCGAAACCTGCACCCATGTTGAGATTGCCATAGGCTTCCTCAACATCAACCGGTCCGTGCTTCATTATGAAGTCAAAGATCGGGCGCGGTGTCGGAAGCTTTTTGATCACATAAGTAAACGACTGCTTTGCGCGCATAAGCTTGCGCCAGCCGTGACCTGTGATGTTGACGCAGTAGTGAATATCAACTCCGCCATCAAGACAGTCTTCAACCAGATCCACAAAGATCGGTGTCGGCGCAAGCAACGCTTCTCCGAAAGAAGTTCCGTCAGGAAGCTTCGTGAGATAACCCTTCGGCAACTTCTTGGCAATTGCGCGCGCCAAGGTAAAACCGTTAGCCATAAGCCCATTGCTTTCGACAAGAACGATCACGTCACCAACCCCAATAAAATCCGGATTGATGAGGTAACGCGAGGAAACACCAGCCGCAGATCCAGAAAGCAACGCTGACCTTTGCATGACAATACCTTTTAGAGTCGGTGTCTCACCTCCTCCCCAAATACATCTGGCTTTGTCACAAGCATCGCCGAAACCTTCGATGAGATCGTCCACACGCTGTTGATCCCGAAACCATTTTGAGTCGCCTACCGCCAAATGCATGTCGACTGTTGTCGGAAAAATTCCCAGAGTCACCATGTCGTTGACAATCATAGCCACCGTACACTGCGCGATCTGGTTGTAAAAACTTTTGCATTTGGCAAGCTTGATCGCTTTTAAAATTGCCAGCTGCCGGCGCAAGAGGTCAGCCACGATATTTTTGGTACCGAGACCTTCCTCAACGTGCCCGTGATACCGATTGCCGATCTTTACAACATAGACACTTTCGCCACGAGTCCATTCCAACGGCTCGACACCAAGACGCTTAGCGTTTTGTGAAGTGAGTGCAGCGCGCTTTTGGCACGCCCGTTTGAACGGGTCCATGTCATCGTAATTCACGCCGCTTCCCGCGTAAGTAATTCCTTCTTTTGCTTTTTTTGCCACAGGATCATCCCTTCAGTGAGAGTAATGATATAGAACAAATTTCCTGCTGCTGATACTACTCAAAAATTGACAAAATGCAATGATTTCATCCTTTGCGTATCTGCTCAACTGTTTATTTTAACTTTTCTTAACGCCAGGGCTCCAAGCATAATCGAGGCGCAGGCAGGCAGAGCAAAAAACCAAAAACCTGGAGCCGAGAAATACATCATTAAGCCCGCGATCGCCAATCCGACAAATCGGCCAAAATTCATCAGCATTTCGCGAGCATGAAGCATCATGAGTTTGTCTGCTGATCGGTCAATCGCCAAGCCCAAAGTGGTGGAACTGAAGATTGGTGAAATAAATTTCATGACCCCATTTGCAATGATCCAGGCGTAAAAACTGGTTGAAGAAAAACCCATTAAAATTATGCTGACGAAAGCCAAGAGAGAAGAGACCGCGACTACAACATGACCTTTCTTAAATTTATCTCCCACTTTTCCAACCAAATAATTCGAGATAAGCGCGACAATTGCCAGATACGAGGCGAAGGCTCCGAAAGAAAAAGGCGTTTGAATAAATCGAAGAGTGAAAACGGTTATGATTCCCCAACCAAGTGAATCGTACAGACCGTTCAGGAAAATTATTAACTTCGCGCCATATGCGCTGCGATAACTTTGGGCCATCGAGAAAGAATACGGCTGATCCGGCAAAGATCTGGCCACGACCAAAGCGATCAAAAAGAAAAAGAGTGTCAGCACCGCGACGTATGAAAAATTTAATGAACCGATCAAACCTGACAGAAACGGCGCAATCAAAGAGATGATGATTAGGATATTAAAAAATTGAGCGGCATGACCGTAAGTTTTGTCTTCCTTCTGTTCCGAAAAATATCTGATGTTATAAAAAAGATAAAATAAACAAGAAGCAATGCCGGCGATAAGCGAAGCTATATAATATTGCGCTAGCGAAAGGATTTGGAAACTCGAGAGGATGAAGAAAATAGCGTACAAACTCAGCGCTATTGTCCAAACACGTCTAAATGAGTAAGTTCTCTGTTTAAAACCAATAGCTGTCAGCAACACCAGTTGGCCAACAATGAGCAAGAACGATCCAAAAAAGATCTCTGGAATCGTGAGTCCTTGAGCTATAAGATGTGTCGGCAAAACCGAATTACCAAAGGATACGAACCACGAAAACGCCACCAGAAGCGAGATCGTGCCTAACTCGATACCGAAGAGTTTCATACAGTTAATATAGCACAGATGGTTTTGGCAAATAGTTTGGCGAAAGAATAGCTCTTTTGAGTGATTCCGCAGCGCGACGGCGCGAGGATGAGGAATTTTTCAGCCAGAAAAATTCCGTGTCACTCAACAGAGCTATTCTGTAGCCACTGCTTGCCAAAAAAATGGCTCTATGTTATGTTATTTCAACATGATAAACGTACAAATAGAGAAAAACCCGAACGAAAGTAGCATCAACTTGATCAAGCGCTTCACCAAGCGTGTTCAGAGCGCCGGCGTTTTGCGCAAGGTACGATCCAACCGATACAAGAGTCGCGTACCTTCCGAATACACCAAAAAGAAGCACACTCTCGCAGTGCTCGGCCGTCAGGCAGAAACCAAGCGACTCATCAAGCTCGGCAAGATTCTCGAGAAACCACCACGACGATAGTATATACCCGCGAGGGTGGAAATCAGAAAACCCTCGCTCGAGGGTTTTTCTTTTAGGCAAAATGTCATTCACCATCACCAATACAACTAAAGAAAAACTGCCGGACCATCCATACGAAAAAATGGCCGAAGAAGTGCTGGGTAAAAAGTATGACCTGTCTCTGACAATAATTGACACCATGAGGATAACAAACCTTAACTCCATCTATCGACATAAAAATATGCCGACCGATATTCTCAGTTTTCCACTCAACGAAAATGCCGGCGAAATTTTCCTTTGTCTGTCTGAAGCCGAAAAAGAAGCCGTTAAATTTAAGCGTCCTAACGATAATTTCATCGCCTTTTTATTTATCCACGGCCTGATGCATTTGAAAGGTTTCGATCATAGTAGTACAATGGAAAGTAACGAACAGAAAATCCGGCAAGAGTTCCATATCTAAAATCGTTTTATTCGCATAATCCGGTCCAACCGATGACACGACACATAGCAGTTGGCATTGATATCGGCAGCTACCAAATAAAAGTGGTGGTGGCTGAGAGCGATCCACAAACCAATACCCCGCGTATCATCGGCACAGGAATCGCCGAGTCAAAAGGTCTGCGTCATGGCTATATAATGAACGCCAGCGAAGTTGTGCGTTCCATAAAAAAAGCTGCAGCTCAAGCAGAAAAAACTTCAGGAATCAAAATCAAGAAAGCTTTTCTGGCTATCGGCGGAGTTGGACTCACCGGTAATGTTTGCCAAGGTGCAGTCATGGTCTCACGCGGCGATTCTGAAATAACCGACCTGGATGTCAAAAAAGTTCAGGAAGTTTGCGAGGCAGAAATACCTCCTGCTTTTTCACTCAACCGTAAAATCATCCACACCATCCCTATCGCTTACCGTATCGACAGCCGCACGGTCATGGGTCGCCCTCAAGGCATGAAAGGTCTGAAACTCGAGACCCGAATTCTTTTCGTATCCGCGCTTGAACAACATTTGAACGACCTCATTGCTGCCGTCGGCGACGCTGGAATTATCGTGGAAGATGTTATGGCCGCACCAATCGCCGCCAGCCTTGTGACTTTGAATAAGGCGCAGAAGGTCGCCGGTGTCGTACTTGCAAACATCGGTGCTGAAACCGTTTCTATTGTGGTTTTTGAAAATGACGTACCGATATCTTTGGAAGTTTTTCCAATCGGTTCGAACGACATCACTAACGACATCGCCCTTGGCTTAAAAATTCCTTTGGAAGAAGCCGAGAAAGTTAAAACGGGCAGTAACGGCAGTAGCTACCCACGAAAAAAATTGGAAGAAATAATCGGCGCTCGACTTTCAGATATTTTTGAACTGATCGATTCGCATCTCAAGAAAATAAATCGCAACGGCATGTTGCCAGCCGGCATCGTCATCACCGGCGGAGGTTCCGGTACAGTTAGTATCGAAGATCAGGCCAAAGACACCCTCAAACTCCCTTCACGCATCGCGGACCTTGTCGCCGATGGTGCACCTCGCACCCAGATCAAAGACTCAATGTGGTCAGTTGCTTACGGCTTGTGCATTTTTGGATTGAATGCCGGAGATCATGATGGATATCGCGCCGGAAATATCATTAAATTCAACAAGATCTGGCAAAAGGGCTGGAAATGGATTCAACAGTTTCTGCCTTAATTTCAAAAGGATTTTCCCTCTAGAAAAGGTGGAATAACAGCACAGAAAGCCGGCCCTCACAAGGGGTTTTGCTTTTTTTTAATATCTGATATGATTGACCGCAATCAGGTAGTATTTATTAACCAACCTGCACAAATGGCCTCACAAAAACGTTCAGGCAAAGAAAACACCATGCCCCAAATTAAACCGGAAGTTCAAACATTCGCACGCATAAAGGTAGTTGGAGTGGGCGGTTCTGGAAAGAACGCACTTAACCATATGGTCAACGCCAAAGTTAAGGGCGTTGAGTTCGTTGCTGTAAATACTGACGCACAAGATCTGCACAATTCCCTCGCCCAGAAGAAGATCCACATCGGCAAAAACCTTACTAAAGGTTTGGGTACAGGCATGAATCCTGAACTCGGAAAACGAGCAATCGAAGAGACCAAAGAAGAAGTGCAGGAAGCTCTCAAAGGCTCAGACATGGTGTTCATTGCCTGCGGCTTGGGAGGCGGCACAGGTAGCGGCGCTTCGCCAGGAGTTGCACGCACAGCAAAGGAACAAGGCGCACTGACGATCGGCGTGGTTACCAAACCTTTCTTCTTTGAAGGCCAACACCGAATGCGTCTAGCTGAACAAGCTCTCGAAGAACTCAAAAAAGAAGTTGATGCAATTATCGTAATTCCAAATGACCGACTGCTCGCAACCATCAGCAAGGAAACAACCGCAAAGAGCGCTTTCTCAATTTGTGACGAAGTTTTGAAGCAAGCCGTAGAAGGTATTTCAGACCTCATCACTACTCCGGGCTTCATCAACATTGACTTCGCTGACATCCGATCAATTTTGCAAAATTCAGGTTCAGCTCTGATGGGTGTCGGAAACGGCAGTGGAGAGAAGCGCGCAGAAGACGCAGCGAAAGCGGCAATCAACTCGCCTCTTCTTGACCTGTCTATTCACGGCGCCAAAGGCGTATTGTTCTCTATCGCCGGTGGTGACGATCTAACTATGTATGAGATCCAGGACGCAGCCAAGATCATTACCGAGTCTATCGACAGCGACGCCAAAGTTATTTTCGGAACCATTCGCGACGACAGAATGCAAAAGGGTGAAGTCCGAGTCACTGTAGTAGCTGCCGGTTTCCCTGGAAGTGGCACAAAGCATTCACTGTTCCCGACTGCTCACGCTTCAGCTCTGCACGAAAATGAAAAAGATGAAAAACGAGGCAAGATATTCAACAGTATGCCAACTCCAAAAGAACCGATTAAAGTTGAAGCTAAAGAAGTTCCTAAATCAAGTCCAATGCCCATTGACGACAAAAAGCTTCCACAGATAGATGAGCATGATGATGATTGGGGTGCGGTGCCTGCGTTTCTACGTAGGTCAAAAATTAAATAAAGAAGAAAAGCAAGGGAGCAAAGTGTCTCTCGGATCACACGAAAACCGCCTGCTGGCGGTTTTCTTATCCTCG
>DMQX01000004.1 GCA_003455555.1 Candidatus Tayloriibacteriota bacterium | reverse complement strand
AAACCGTTCATTTGAGCGGTTTTTTCTTAAAAATAAAACTTTCGCGTTCACTCTCCCAAGAAAGATGGGCCCGAGCACACGTATTAATGATATGATTATTCCATGAATCAAATTATCGGTACCAAAAAGGAATTTTCAATCATCAAGAGAGCGAAAAGTTTTACTCACGCCAGTCGTGGAATATCGGTTTTCATAAAAACTACACATAATGCATGGATCCACCTGACCATACTTGCTCTGGCGATATTTTTGGGATTTTATTTTAATATCACGAAGACCGATTGGTTCATGTTAATCTTTGCTGCAGGTTTCGTTTTATCTGCGGAAGCCTTCAATACAGCAATAGAAATCGACATCGATCTCACTTCCCCCGAATATCACCCTTATGCCCGCGACACCAAAGACGTCGCCGCAGGTGCCGTTCTAATATCCGCCATCACCGCTCTAATTATTGGAATAATGATATTTTATCCCTATATTTTTTAAAATTGTTTTGTAGCTGATCTGTGTTTTTTGACTTTTGTTAAATTTACGGTAGAGTCATTTTGGAAGATTTCGGGCGATGCCCGAGATCAAATGTACCCCGAGGTGCGGCGATGCTGCGCCTCTCAACGTGGCGATGCCACAAGGAGATACCTTGAGTCGTTCTAAAAGTGAGCAGGAGTTGCGAATCGAGGCCTTCTTGAAAAAATTCCCTTTCCTGAAAAGGTACGGCTTCACGAAGTATGAAGTTCAAAGAGTAGACGAGAAACTTCTGCGTCAACACATACGCTCTAAAAGGTTCGGTATCGATATTTTTTCTGAAAATGGCAAGAAAATCGGTGTTGTTGCGGAAACCAGCTTTTGGGATTTCCGAAACTGGTTCCTACCGAGAAGGGAGACCGTCCTGGACGCCATTGACCGGCTCCGACCAAGGTACACCAGGAAAAAATTGGAGCCGACCTTCATAATCGTCTTTGAAGTGGAAAACGACGACGATTGTTTACTCACTTTGTACAAGCCACCTGTGCTTATGTCCATCGACCAGCTTGCACAAACCGTTAGGAGCAGACTGACCATGTCGGCCGACCAAAAACAAGCCCGCATCAACGATGAAGTCGATGAGGAAATCGACCGAAACTAGCCCCAACTAAGCGAAATACATAATAACAGCCACCCGGAACGCTTTTACAGGTTCCGGGTTTTTTATTGCAAAATTTTCAATTATTTATCTTTTAGCGGAAGAACATGCCTGGCAGGATGCCTTGCGCAGGCCGACGGGCCGAGCAGAGCAAAAAGCCAGCAGGCTTTTATGCGTGCAGCCAGAAGGCATGTTCTGCAGCTAAAAGGTTGATAATTCCCCCATTTTATATATAGTAGAGAGCATATTAATTAACGGTGTTTAAAGTTTATGAACGTGTATATCCTTTTCGCATTAATAAGTTCGGTTGTTGCTATCGTCTACGGCCTCGTCCTAGCACGCCTCATTATCAAAAAAGATGCCGGCAGTGAGCGCATGCAAGAGATTGCCAGCGCTATTCAGAAAGGCGCCAAAGCTTATCTCAACCGCCAGTACAAGACTATTGCGGTTATAGCCATCGTACTATTTGTGATCATAGGATTTATTATCGGTTGGACTACCGCTCTCGGTTTCCTCGTCGGAGCCGTCTTCTCAGGCCTAGCAGGCTACATCGGCATGAACGTCTCTGTGCGCGCCAACGTCCGAACTGCGGAAGCTGCTAAAAAAGGTATCAAAGAAGCCCTTGCTGTTGCTTTTAACGGAGGTTCAGTTACCGGACTCCTCGTGGTTGGTCTCGCCCTCCTCGGCGTTACTGGATTTTACGTTCTCTCAGGCGGCGATGTAAAAGCTCTTATTGGCCTAGGTTTCGGTGCCAGCCTTATTTCCGTTTTTGCACGACTCGGCGGTGGTATCTTTACCAAAGCCGCTGATGTCGGCGCTGACCTTGTCGGAAAGCTCGAAGCCAACATTCCTGAGGATGACCCAAGAAACCCTGCTGTTATTGCCGACAACGTTGGAGACAACGTCGGAGACTGCGCAGGTATGGCTGCAGACCTTTTTGAAACTTATGTCGTGACTGCTATTGCAACAATTTTGCTCGGCACGATCGTTTTCAAAGGTTCAAGCAGGTATACTATGGATTCAGTCACCATGTTCCCTCTCGTGCTCGGTGGTGTTTCGATCATCTGTTCGATCATCGGCACTTGGTTCGTGCGACTCGGTAAAAGCGGGAATATCATGAACGCTTTGTACAAAGGTCTCGGCGTGGCAGGTGTTCTAGCCGCCATCGCTTTCTACCCTGTAACCAAAATGGTCATGGAAGGTAATGGACATTATTCAACAGCTCAACTTTATATTTCTTCACTCATCGGTCTTGCTCTGACCGCAGCACTTGTGATCATTACCGAATATTACACTTCCACCAAATACGCTCCGGTTAAATCAATTGCCAAAGCTTCAGTTTCCGGGCACGGCACCAACGTCATTCAAGGTCTGGCCATCTCAATGAAGTCGACAGCACTTCCGCTCATTGCCATCGTGCTCGCGATCCTTGGCTCATATCATTTTGCCGGACTTTACGGTATCGCTCTCGCCGCAGTTGCCATGCTTTCAATGGCTGGAATTATCGTTGCTATCGACTCATACGGACCTATCACCGACAACGCCGGAGGTATTGCCGAAATGGCCGAATTGCCTGCTGAAGTTCGTGATGTGACCGACCCATTAGATGCTGTTGGTAACACTACCAAAGCTGTGACCAAAGGTTACGCTATCGGTTCTGCTGGACTTGCCGCTTTGGTTTTGTTCGCTGCTTATACACAAGAATTTGCAAATCTCGGACACGCTTTGAACTTTAGTTTGAGTGATCCAAAAGTTATTGTTGGACTATTTATCGGCGGACTTCTTCCTTACTACTTCGCGGCACTCTGCATGGAAGCAGTTGGAAAAGCTGCTGGAAAAGTTGTTGAAGAAGTCCGCCGCCAATTCCGCGAAATTTCCGGAATCATGGCCGGCACTGCAAAACCTGATTACGCAAAGTGCGTAGATATCGTTACTCTCGGCGCTATCAAGCAAATGATCTTGCCCGCAATCATCCCAGTACTCGTACCAATCCTTGTCGGGTTTATTCTCGGCCCAGTTGCACTCGGCGGTTTGCTCGTTGGTTCAATTGTGACCGGACTCTTCGTGGCTATCTCAATGACTTCCGGTGGAGGCGCTTGGGACAATGCCAAGAAACTTATTGAGCAAGGTGTACACGGTGGCAAAGGCTCAGATGCTCACAAAGCAGCTGTGACTGGCGACACTGTTGGCGATCCATACAAGGATACCGCCGGTCCTGCCATCAACCCAATGATCAAGATTTTGAACATTGTAGCTTTGCTCATCGTCCCCTTCTTGATAAAGTTTTTGATTAAATAGATTTTCTAAAAAAGATCAACAAAAAAACTCTCGACAAAATCGAGAGTTTTTTTGTTGCAAAGATTGACCAAATTTTTTATTTAAAGTATCTTCTTGGAAGAGAGCAGTAACAACATCATGTTGTTACCTCAATAAATCTGTCCTTTGTGGGAGACCGTAATGGAAAAAGAACCTCTGTATCTCTTCAAACCGATCTTTCTTGTCATCATCCTGACTACTCTGGCCGCTTTAGTTGTACCCAAAGTAATTGAACAGGCCAGAGGCTCAAAGTTTGAAAGTAGTACCACACGTCCAGCAACCACGCCCGTATCCACTCAAAAGTGATCGGGTTGAGACACCTACAAAAGACAGTAGACCCTCGATGCATCACATCGAGGGTTTTTTACACCAAATTTTACTCTTTCTATTCTATTTTATATTCCACTTCAAATAATAATTTACATCATCTATTGCATTGGTAATAATCCATTTATTTTTTATCTGCGTTTCTAGTTCCCGTAAAAGCACAGGCTCCACAATATTTCTATCTAGATTTAGTTTTGTGCGGGCTACGTAAGATAATCCCTGGCAAGCATTAGCACGGATATCTTCATCTTCAGACTCCGCCAAACCAAGACACACCTCCTGAGCATACTGCCAATCTGGAAAAGATTCGCCAACACTCAACGCCAATAGCATGAGATCTTTTTTATCTCCTTTCTCTAAAATTTTCAGCACTTCCTCTTTCAATCCATAAACCGGAAGGGGTCGATATTTAAGATTCCTTTTCATAATCTGCAAATTATAACCGTCCTGCCACTTTGTTGCAAAAAGAGCCATTTCCCGCTAAAGTAAGG
>DMQX01000019.1 GCA_003455555.1 Candidatus Tayloriibacteriota bacterium | reverse complement strand
GCAGCGTCAGATGTGTATAAGAGACAGATATATTGTACTACTTACCAGGTGTTGACACAAGCTATTTTGCGATGTGTAGCACTTTTTTTGAAGTAATGCGCAAATGCTGACGTCGTGCTAGACTATTTTCATGTACATAATCGCTGGACTCGGAAACCCCGATGGAGAATACGCCGGAACTCGGCACAACACCGGGCGTTTGATGCTTGAAACTTTTCGTCTGCGTCATAAATTGCCGGAGTGGTCATTCGACAAGAAATCTAATAGTTTGATCTCAAAAGGTGAGGTTGGTGAAGAAAAGGTGACTTTGGTCGAGCCGGAAACCTTTATGAACAACTCCGGTTCAGCTTTGGCTTACCTGGTAAAAACAAAAAAAGCCGCCGAAAAACTGATCGTGATATATGATGATTTGGACTTGCCGATCGGTTCAATGCGTATCTCTTTCAATAAAAGTGCCGGTGGACATCATGGTCTGGAGTCAATTATTTCCACCCTAAAAACCGAAGCTTTTTTACGAGTTCGGATTGGTATCTCTCCAGTTACCGCCGGTGGTAAGTTAAAAAAACCCAACGGTGAAGATGAGGTTGGCAAACATATTTTAGGAAAATTTAAAAAACCGGAGCAGGAAATATTGAGTAAACTGTCGGAGCGGGTCAGCGGTGCGATTGAAATGCTGATGCGCGAGCTCAAGGAAAAGGTAATGGGAGAGTTCAATAAATAAGGCTGTACAATTCAAGTTTTTTCTGGTACTTTAGATGCAGATTCGTTGTCATCTTTTTTAGGGAGAAAAAAGCATGTACTTGTCTATTTTGTCGTCCGCAATCACTGGTGTGTTTTTCGTCGCAGCTGTCGTTTTTTTGATCTGTTTCCTCTGCGAGCTGATTGAACTCTATCACAAGACAAGAATTAATCGGCTCAATCTGTGGTTGTTTGTCGGCTTGGCGGTCATTTGCGTGCTCGTGTGTCTAATGTGTTTCTCGTTCGTTGATCTTAAAATGGCAGGCCTGGCTGTTCTGTGGCAGCTCGTCGCTTTCGCTGTTGGCGTGGTGGCGGCTTCCGTCCTAACTTGGTTTATCTTTTCGGCGTCGTTCGAGAGGTGGGCCGTTAGGTTTTTCAATCCTGCTGCTGATATTTTTTAAATTCGATATGAGAAACGACTAGTCCAAAAGGAGGTGAAAGTCGGTCATGCTGAGTTTGTAGAAACGGGCCATTTCATTAACGTGGAGGGCCTGTTTTCTTTTGTAAAATAAAATTTTAGCCGCGATGACAAGGGTTGTCGTCGCGGCTTTTGGAGGTCGAGCAGGAGTGGTCACTCAGCCTCCGCCGTGGGGTCTAGTCGTGGGAATGGTCCATCGTGGGTATGGCACCTTCGGATCGCGTTGAGGCCTGCTGGGCTCCAGCGCCGGTGTGGGTTGCCTCTGCGGAACCTTCCTCCGGCAGAACTTCCTCAAAGACGTCGGGCCCGACTTTGGCCAGGGTTTTCGCCTGTTCGGCGGTGGGTTTGGGCTGGGTCATAGGGGATCTCCAGTAAGGGGTTTTGGTTTTTTAGGAACAAACTGACTGACAATATTATACAACACTCAAAATAAAATGCAAGCTCATTTTAATGGCTAACAGTATTGGTATTTAAGCACATAAAAAACTCTTTTGAGAGACTCACGGACGCCGACGGCGGGTACCCCTACGGGTATCACGATGCGCGAGTGTGAAGGAAATTTTCAGAAGAAAATTTACCTGTGCTCTCAAAAGAGTTTTTTATGTGATTGTTTATGCCTTTTTCCCTACAAACGCCAGAGCCATTTTCTGATCTTTGGCATCGAAAAGAGTGATCTTGAAATCGTAAGTTTTGCCGAGTTCGAGAGCTTCTCGCAGCTTGTCATCACTTCCAAATTCAGAAACGTGCACCAGTCCAGCAATACCTTCTTCAATAGAAGCAAGTGCGCCATGTCGGTTGTACTTTATAATGACACCTTTAACGGTCGCATCTTTCTTGTACTTCTTGGCAGCTTCATTCCAAGGATTCAATTTCAACGCTTTGATTGAAAGAGAGATCTTGTTGTCTTTGATTTCAATAATTTTTACTTTTACTGTTTCGCCGACTTTGTAGAGGGCTCGAGGATCTTCAACGAGTGACCAATCAAGTTCAGAAATGTGTACCAAGCCCTCGAGTCCTTCTTCGATCTTCACGAAGATGCCGAAATCAACGGTGCCGGTAACTTCACCCTTTACTTCATCGCCGACAGAATATTTGCCGATGATCTTTTCCTTGTCTTTCTGCGTTGGACTTTTTTCTGAGAAGATAAGTTTACCTTCCTTTGGAGTTGCGCCAATTATTGTGACGTGGATTTTGGTATTAACCAATTTTCGTAATTCTTCCAAGATCTTGTCCTTGTCGCCATCAGCGATTCGAGGATAATGATCAGGCTTTAGTTGTGAAGCTGGCAAAAATCCTTGAATACCTTGCCACAATATAATGAGACCGCCCTTGTTGGCGTCGGTAACGGTAGCTTCGATAAGAGTTTTGTTCTTGATCGCTTCCTCGGCTTCATTCCAAATGATGGCTTGCTTTGCTTCCTTGAGAGAAAGCTCGATGTAGCCTTCAACGTTGTCTGTATCAACAACTTTAGCCGCAACTTTGTCGCCGATATTTATTTTTCTAACGATATCGCGAGCGTTGGCGAATTCACGTCCGTAAATAATACCGGTTCCATACGGAGCCAAGTCAACATACACCGCCGCTTTGTCGATGCTGATAACCGGCCCTTCAACCATATCACCGATATTTGGGGTGGCTGGTGATTGCTCGATATATTTGACCATTGGACCAGTCAAAACTGGCACAACGGGACTTTTTCCTTTTTTGACCACGGTTTTCTCCGCAGTTTTTTCAACTGTTGCTTCATTCTTCATATGATAATAGGGAACCAGACTGTTCCGTTGTCGCACTCGAGTCTAGGGACTCAACATGCTATAGGCAACGGGATTAGCAGAAAGGCGCGCCGATAAAAATAACAAAAACCGCATTACGGTTTTGATAGGGGAAAGTATACATGAAAAAACCGGAATGTAAAGAGCTGAAAGATGGTGAAAATAAAAAGACGGATCATGCTCATTTTGAGACATGATCCGCCGCAGCCACGGGCTTTGGGGGGGGGTTACATTTTCTTTCTTTATCGGCTTCGATCGCCGACGATCTCATCGAGATGTCGGAGCATGACGTCGCGGGTCGTGTGGTTAACGCGCGTATTACGCATGATCTTGAGGACGGTCTCGCCTAGCAGGTTCCCGCCCTTATAGAGGAGAACTCCATTGCACCAGGTTACAAGATCAGGATCAAAGGATGCTTTGGGTGAAAGTTGCAAAAGTGTCAGATCGGGAAATATTTTCTTCATATCCTTAAAAAACAATTTTGCGCTATCCCCGTTCACCAGGCGGAGGTCTGGTTGGAAAACGACCACCGCGTTGCGATGATAGGAGAAGGTCTGGTGGAGCTGGATCTTGTCCACTACTGGGTAGAAATAGGTCAGATTTTCGTTGACGCGGGTTGGCCTGGTTCTGATCAAGCGGTGAAGTTTGTCCGAGTGCCATTGTGGATGGTCGTCCAGCCTTAAAATTAGGACAAGGTGTCTTCTCTCTGGCGTTTTTAACATGGCATATAGCCCTTTGCAAAAGGTTTACGAAAGAACGAATTAAAAAGTACATCTCAATAAATGCTAGCACCCTGATTTTAAAAAGCAACCTCAGCCTTATTGGTCAATCTCCATAATATGATACAATAGTAGGGCTATGGTTATTACACATTATGGAGGGGAATTCTTTAAGATCCAGTTCGGCGAGGCTTCGCTTGCTTTAAATCCGGTTTCAAAAGATTCAAAATTAAAATCTGCTAGATTTGGCGCGGATGTCGCACTGGTCAGTCTAAATAATCCGGATTTTAACGGCGTGGATCAGATCGGTTTTGGCGAGAAGATGCCATTTATTGTTTCTGGTCCAGGGGAATATGAGATCAAAGGCATTTTTATCAAAGGTTTCCAGTCTACTTCAAAATATGGTGGCGAGGACCGCTTGAATACGATCTATTCCATCTCGCTCGAAAATATGAACTTGTGTTTTCTGGGCGCTCTTGGCACTTCTGAATTAACTGCGGAAACAAAAGAAGCACTTGGCGATATTGATATTGTCTTTTTGCCGATTGGCGGGGAAGGCGTACTGACTGCGGCCGAAGCCAACAAATTAGCGACCGCTCTTGAGCCGAAAATGATCATTCCGATGCATTTTGAAGGCGTTGGCGACAAAGGTGCACTGACAAAATTCTTAAAAGAGTCGGGTTCGGAGGACGTAAAGCCGGTAGAGAAATTGACTATCAAGAAAAAAGATTTGGAAGGCAAAGAGGGTGATGTTGTAGTTCTCTCGTCACAGGCGTAAAATAGGTTCTATGGATCTAATTAATAGTCTTCGACAAAAATCTCCGGCCGTAAAAAAACAGATCGCTTTTGGCACAAGTGCGGTTGTGACTTTGGCGATTTTTGGGTCGTGGCTGATGGTTTCTCAACTTGGTTTCGGTCAAAAAACACCGGAAGCGACGGCGGCTGTAGCAGAAAGTTCCAATTCGGACGTGAATCCATTTTCAGCTTTTATCGCGGTACTTTCAAAAGGTTGGGGCGGCCTAACGAACAATATAAATCAAGTTAAAGCCGGCGCAGACACCGCCAAAGAATTTGTGGGTGCTATAAGTGCTGCTGATAGTACGACCACTTCAACAGATTCTGGTTCGGTTACCGGGGCGGGTTCTGTACCGAACCCACAAAAAGACGCGTTTACTCTGACAGGCGATTCAAATAGTGGCGGCGAAATTACACAATAAAACAGTGTGAAAAAGCTTTTTTTATGTTCATAAATATACCCCTTCGGGTATCACTAGGAGTGTGATATAATTGACTGAAATTCCATATGGCCAAAGATAAATCCGCAGACAAACAGGACCCGGCAGCAGAGATAAAAGCTCTCGTTTCGCAGGACATAACAGGTGAGATGAAGCGTTCGTTTATCGACTATGCTATGTCGGTCATCACTGACCGAGCTCTTACCGATGTGCGCGATGGATTCAAACCGGTCCACCGACGCATTCTCTATGCGATGAATGAAATGGGGCTCACAGCGAGCGGCAAAAATCGTAAATCAGCGGCCGTAGTTGGAGAGGTACTCGGTAACTATCACCCTCACGGCGACGTGGCGGTTTACGAATCGATGGTTAAAATGGCGCAGGATTTCAGTATGAGATATCCGATGGTTTTGGGTCAAGGAAACTTCGGCTCAATCGACGGAGACTCCGCGGCCGCTATGCGTTACACCGAAGCCAAGATGTCGCGTCTCGCCGGTGAGATGCTCAAAGATATTGATAAAGATACGGTGGATTTTCGTCCAAACTATGACGGCACGCGCAAAGAGCCGACCGTTTTGCCGGCTGCAGTTCCTAATTTGCTCTTGAACGGCACTCTCGGTATCGCTGTAGGTATGGCCTCCAACGTGCCTCCTCACAACTTGCGCGAAGTTGTTGATGCGACTATCCATTTGATCGATAATTCTGATGCAACAACCGAAGATCTGATGCAATTTGTGAAAGGTCCAGACTTTCCAACCGGAGGTGTGGCTTTTGGTTACAAAGATATTCAACATGCTTATGCCAACGGCAAAGGAGGCGTGGCTGTGCGTGGTGAAGCGGAAATCATCGAGACCAAGGCGGGCACTTTCCAAATTATTATTACTTCAATTCCATATCGAGTTAACAAATCTGAGTTGATTCAGAGGATTGCTGAACATGTTCGTGAAAAAAAAGTTGAAGGCATTAATGAACTGCGCGACGAGTCAACCAAAGATATCCGAATCGTGATCGGTTTGAAGCGCGATGCGCACGCTCAGGCCGTCTTGAACTTTTTATATAAACACACCCAGCTCGAAGAGGCTTTTAACTACAACATGGTCGCGCTTCTCAAAGGTGTCCCTCAAACGCTTTCACTCAAAACAATTCTCGAAGAATTTATCGATCACCGAAAAGTTGTTATTCGCCGCCGCACCGAATTTGATCTGCGAAAGGCGGAAGATCGCGAGCATATTTTGCTGGGTTTAAAAAAAGCGCTCGATCATATTGATGAAATAATTCAATTAATTAAGAAATCAAAAGACACTCCAACGGCACACGCCAATTTGATGGCCAAATTCCGTTTTTCTGATCGACAAGCGGCCGCTATTTTGGAAATGAAACTTTCACGTCTCGCCGGACTTGAGCGACAGAAGATCGAGGATGAACTCAAGGCTGTTCAAGCTTTAATCCAAGATCTTAAAGAGATTTTGGGCAATATTAAAAAGTTGGTGGGCATTGTGAAGAGCGAGCTCAAAGATATTGCGGAAAAATACGGCGATGACCGACGCACCAAGATCGTTAAACATGCTGTGCAAGAATTCTCAATGGAAGATCTTATTCCTAACGAAGAAAGCGTGCTTGTTTTGACCAAGGGTGGATACATCAAGCGTACCAATCCTGATGAATATCGCAAACAGCGACGAGGTGGAGTTGGTGTAGTTGACCTCGATACTAAAGAGGAAGATTTTGTAACGCATTTCTTGAAAGCCAGCACGCACAACGACCTGCTGTTCTTTACTGACAAAGGTAAAGCCTATCAGATCAAGATGTATGATATTCCTGAGGGTAAACGTGCTACTCGTGGCAAGTCGATAATGAACTTTTTGTCTTTGAATCAGGAAGAAAAAGTAACCTCGATTTTGCCAATGCCAAAGGAGATTAAAGGCAGCACTTTGTCGCTTGTAATGGTAACCAAGAACGGTGTTTCCAAAAAATGCTCTGCTGAAAGTTTTTCAGATGTGCGACGTTCCGGAATTATTGCGATCAAACTTGCCGACGCTGACGAACTTATTTCCGTAGCCTTTGTGGACAAGGGTGATGATATTTTTGTGGCAACTTACGAAGGTCAATCTATACGTTTCAAAGAATCGGACGTCCGCGAAATGGGCCGCGCTGCTGCCGGAGTTATTGGTATGAAGCTGGACAAGGGTGACTATATTATCGGTGCCGGTGTGGTCAAGAAAGGCAAGACTGATTCTGAAATGTTGGTTATTTCGCAGAACGGTTATGGTAAAAAAACCAAGAGCTCGGAATACAAGACTCAAAATCGTGGCGGTTCAGGTATCATTACTTTCAAAGTAACTTCAAAAACAGGCAAATTGATCGGGGCCAGTGTTGTCACCGAAGAAGAGGAAGAGGTGGTAGCGATCTCAAAGAAGAGTCAGGTCATCCGTCTAGACATTAAAGAAATTCCTTCACTCGGCCGTCAGACCCAGGGTGTGCGTATTATGAAGTTGCGGGATGGGGATTCGATTGCCTCTACTATCTGTTTGTAGTATCCGCAAATACAAACGCTACCGTTCGGGGCCCAGGTAAATTTTCTGCTGAAAATTTCCTTCACACTCCCGCCGTCGCGGTCCGTGAGTCCCCTCAGACAGTGTTTGTATTTGCGGATAATAAAAATATAATATGAAAAAAGTTTACATTATTCACGGATATACTGGATACCCAAACAAAAATTGGTTTCCGTGGTTGAAATCCGAGTTAGAAAAAATTGGTATAGAAGTTACTGTGCCGGCCATGCCGCATACTGAAGCGCCTCAATATTCTGAGTGGTTGTCATACCTGCAATCAATAGTAAAAAATCCAGATGAAAACACTTTTTTTGTTGGGCATAGTTTAGGTTGCGCCGCAATTTTGCAGTACGTGAATAATTTGAACCCTAAAACTAGAATTGGCGGGGTAGTTCTAGTTGCAGGTTTTTCTACCCCTATACATTTCATTGAACTCAACAGCTTTTTTGAAGTGCCGTTTGATGAAGAAAAGATAAAGAAATGTTCAAATAAGATCGTTGCTATAAATTCTGATAATGATCCTCATGTGCCGTATACGCAAGCGGAGAAGCTTGCTTACAGTTTTGGGGCAGAACTAATAAAAGTGCACGACGGACAGCATTTAAATGAAAAGGCTGGGTATAAAGAATTACCTTTAGTTTTAGAAAAAATAAAAGAGATTATGAACGTTTAATGATATGAAAAAACAAGTAGTTGTAATTCATGGAGGTGACACTTTTGAAACATACGACGAGTATGTGGCTTTCCTAAAATCGTTCTTGATCGAGATTGTTGATTATTTCAATCGCTGGCGTTGGAAAGATTCTCTGCAAGAAAAACTCGGAGATGATTTTGAAGTGATTGCTCCCAAGATGCCAAACAAATGGAACGCCAAATATTCAGAATGGAAAATTTGGTTCGACAAGCTTGTCCCATTTTTAAATGATAATGTCATCTTTGTTGGACATTCTCTAGGCGGCATTTTCTTGGCTAAATATCTCTCAGAAAATAAATTTCCTAAGATAATAAAGGCAACTTTTTTGGTCGCTGCTCCTTATGATGCAGTGGATTCGGAGTACACTTTAGCTGATTTTGTTTTACTGAACGATCTTAAATTGTTCCAAAAACAAGGTGGCCGTATATTTTTGTTTCAGAGTAAAGATGATCCCGTGGTGCCATTTGCCGATTTGGAGAAATACAAAAAACAATTACCAACCGCGGAATGCGTTGTTTTTGAGGATCGTGGACATTTCGGTCAGGAAGAATTTCCTGAATTAGTTGAAATGATAAAAAGTCAATTAATATGATCAACCTAAAATTATTCTGGGCGGTAACATCTGCCGCGTTTACTGTCATAATCTTTATCCCTGTCTCTTATA
>DMQX01000082.1:8178-10382 GCA_003455555.1 Candidatus Tayloriibacteriota bacterium | reverse complement strand
ACCGAGATCTACACAGAGTAGATCGTCGGCAGCGTCAGATGTGTATAAGAGACAGACCTTATACGTTGCGGTTTTTATTTTCAGGGTTCGCTAGATTTTTCTTCCAACCACCTAACATCTTACCAACCTCTTCTAGTTTCAAGGACACATCTTCACATTGTTTGTTGGAAATAAGCCTCCCTTCCCATGCGACTGAAATAAGAAACTTCAAAGTATCTAAAATCAAAATACATTTGGTAATTTTTTCGACTTTCTTTTCTTTTTCGGTAAAATAGGCAATATATGACCAATCGAGCAAATCAAGAAATTTATTTTCAATTCGAGCGCCGAGAGTATAACGAGCACCTTTAGCAATATGCGGAATAATATTAACCCAAACCAAATATCCCTCTTTGACCCTATTCAAAATCGAGGCGTTATCGAGAGAGAGAGAGAGAGAGAGAGAGTACTATGTGGTTTTGCCATATCTATGATGATATCATTTCCGTCGAAAACTTGCTGAGCGCATGGCGTGAATTTCTGCGTGACAAACGCAACCGCAAAGACGTGGAAAGATTTTCAATTCATCTGACTGATAATATTTTTGCTTTACATCGCGAGCTCGTGAATAAAACCTATCAACACGGTCCTTATAAAGCGTTCAAAATCAGTGATCCGAAACCGCGAGAAATTCATAAGGCCAGTGTGCGTGACCGACTTCTACATCATGCCATTTATCGGATTCTATATCCGCGAATTGATCCAAAATTTATTTTTGATTCATATTCTTGCCGACGCACCAAAGGCACACACCGAGCCATAAATCGTTTTCGTGAGTATTCTCGTAAAACATCAAGAAATCACACGCGAACTGTCTGGGTTTTGAAATGCGATATCAGAAAATTCTTTGCGAACATAGACCATGAAATTTTGGTTGAAATTTTAACAAAACGCCTCAAAAATAAAGATGCTACCTGTCTCCTAAATAATATTGTTGGAAGTTTTAATACCAAGGACAGGTCGGGTGTCGGTTTACCATTAGGCAATCTTACCAGTCAACTTTTGGTAAATATTTACATGAACGAATTCGATCACTTTCTCAAACGCGAGCTAAAAATTACACACTGTGTTAGATATGCTGATGATTTTATCATTCTACATGAAAATAAAGATTACCTTGAAAGTATTCTTCCTAAAATTTCAGAATTTTTGAAAACAAGATTGAAACTGTCTTTACATCCAGACAAAGTGTTCATTAAAACACTGGCCTCCGGTGTTGATTTTCTGGGTTGGGTGCATTTTCCGCATCATCGAGTACCGAGAACATCTACGGTAAGAAGAATGTTTAGAAATCTGAAAAACAATTCCAAAAAAGAATCTTTAACATCTTATCTAGGTCTTCTTAGCCACGGCGATGCGTACAAACTGAGCCAAAGTATCCAAGATTCAAAGGGTCAAGAAAAATTAAAAGGAAAGAGGAACAAAGGGTCTAAGTTTTAGACTTGCGGAGACAGAAGACGAACTCGAGGTTCGGAAGCCACCCATCGTCGGGCAACGCAAAACCGTCGTCCAGCCACAGACTGCCACCGCCGTGCCCGAGGCGGAAAACGTCAGGGTTGCCGCCGGAGCCGGTAATTTGCTTCATACCAATAAGAAACCACTCGCCCATCGGCTGATTTTGGTATTTCAGACGATAGTGTGGGCCAGTATCAGCTGGGCACAATTCCAACCCAAGTGCCTGAGCCCGTTCATAAATTTGGTCGGTTGTGGCACTAGATTTGAAACCAAGATCGGCAACAGTTAATCGAACTAAGGTTGCGGTCTCGGCATTTTTTCCAGTCACAAAATCACGACTCTTGAGCATATATTTTGCTTCATCGGAAATTTTGATGCCAGCCCGTTCCAGTTCGGTCATCAACTGCTCGACAGTTTTCCCGCCAATCTCAACATCTTCTCGTCGGATTTTCTTTTCCGGAAATGAAGTGTAGACATGTTCAAGGTAGTCGGGTAGTTTTTGGAAAATACCCGGCTCAAGTTGACCAACGTAAGCTTTAGTATTTTCTCGTATCTCACTCGGGACGTGAGCAATTTCTTCTTTCGTACATTCAAAGATGACGAGCATGTCCTCTTCGGCATTTCTGCCTGTGCGAAATTCTACAACCCGCGGGTCTTTTTCATATCCAAAACCTTCAATAGATGAATTGATTTCGTAGAGGAACACGAGG
>DMQX01000082.1:1991-7987 GCA_003455555.1 Candidatus Tayloriibacteriota bacterium | reverse complement strand
GATTTCGTAGAGGAACACGAGGTCATCTTTGGTGAACGACTCATTTTTTTCACGTTTCTGATCGAGCGCAGTGAGCTTCTTCATATCCTCGCTTTTTTTATGATAAGCCTCGGCTTCAGTGCCAAATTCCTTGAGCTTGTCATCCAACACCTCTTGCATCACCGGTTCAATATTTTGATGTGGCAAAATGCCTCTAACCTCACCAATTCTATTATCCCCGTCCATACGGATAGCCAAACGTGGTTGAGTAGGCTCGCCGCTTGAATCGTTGGTATAGTAAACATAAAAATCACCACTCTCAATTTGAGCTTCAGCGGTCGAACTACCCGCAGTGCACCAGCCGGTACCTTTGCCTTCCAAAGATTGAAACAACTTCAGAGCATCACCGTCTCGTCCTTGTTCATATTTCACCCACTGCCCCTGAATCTCTTCTCTATTTTCTATGGATGCGGCTAGGGATTTTTGGATGAGCTCGGCATAGAGTACAGGGAACTTCTTTGAAAACATTTCCTTGATTTCCGGTTCCTGGAGTTGTTTATTGTCCTCTTTAATCTTTAAGTATACATCGGCAATCTGGGCCAATGGTTCACGATATATGTCAGGATATGGCGCAACGGTAGTATCGGTACGTTTCTTAAACTCGCCTCGTTCCTTGTCAAATTGGGAAAGTTTGGTGACATTTTTCCAAACAAAATATTTAAACCAGGCCGGGTAAACGGCGTCTTCCGAAGTAAGGTAATCAATCCAAGCGTCGAGCGAGTGTTTTTGGTCCTCAATCGCCACGTCTTTCATCTGCTCACGGACATTTTCCGGAATTACTTCTACCGGCTGACCGCGTTCTCTGGCAATACGCTGTTGAAGCTCAAAATAACTTTCAGGGAAATTATCACGTTTGATGATGAGCGCGTCATATATTTTGTCGCGGAACATTTCGAGATTGCGTTCGCGTTTTTCTAAATCTTTGTTAAGAAAGACATTCTCAAGACGATCCATGTACGCCTCAATTCTTGCGGTTGGATCATTAGGTACGTTTTCTCCCTTTCTCTGCTCCTGACGTTCGACTGCCCTATTTACTTCGGGAGAGGTTTGGAGTTCTGGATTTTTGATATGAAGCGGGAATTTTTCCATAGGTTTAGTTTAGCAGAAATTGAACAATTAAACTTTAGCGAGATTTGGGGGAGTTTGACCTTCGAGGACGGCGATGACGTTGAGGGCGGCAATCTTGGACATGCCGTCGCGGGCTTCTTGGGTCGAGGAGGCGGTGTGAGGAGTCAAGACAACGTTTGGCAGACTGACCAAACCTTTGGTAATGTGTGGTTCCTTTTCGTAAACGTCGATGCCAGCGGCGCGGATAGTGCCGTTGCGTAGAGCTTCAACTAGAGCTTGCTCATCAACTACAGGACCTCTTGATGTATTGATCAAAATAGCGGTCTTTTTCATCATGGCGAAATGCCCTGCATTTAGTAAGTGTTGAGTTGTCGGCAGAAGCGGGACGTGTAAAGAAACCACATCGGCTTCTTTCAAAGCTTCTTCAATAGTTGGAGCAAATTTGGCTCCCAATTCTTTTTCAATCTTTTCGTTTTGTTTTACGTCGTAGTAAATGACATTCATACCGAAACCATTTTTGCAGATCGTGGCAACGTGCTCGCCGATATGACCGGCGCCAATGAGACCAAGGGTCAAACCTCGCAAATTGAAACCGGTCAGCAAGTTCGGATCCCAACCAGTATATTTTCCGTCGCGCACGAAATCGTCATCCTCAACAATACGATGAGCGATTGCTAACATGAGAGCTACGGTATGTTCGGCCACTGATTCGTCGGAAGTACCAGGCGTATTGGTGACCAAAACTTTTTTTTCTGCCGCCGCTTTTAAATCAATATTGTTGAAACCAACCGCGAAGTTGGAGAAAATTTTTACACTCGGGGCGGCGGCGAGAACTTCCTCGTCGATTTGATCATTTAGAAGACAGATCACGGCGTCATATGGCTTTGCTTTTAGAGCCACAATTAGTTCGGCTTTTGTAAGTGCGCCCTCTTTTTGGCTGACTTCAACTTCATAACCTTTATCACGGAGCATCGAGATACCTATATCGGGAATTTTTCTGGTAACAAATATTTTCATGGTAATTTTATGCTTACTTTAAAGTTAAAATTATTTTTCATTAAAAAAGCCTAATTTTTCCGAAACAACTTTCTGAACTGCCTCCAAGCCCGGCTTCAAAAATTTATAAGGTGCGACTTCTTTCGGATTATTCTGCAAGAAATCTCGAACAGCATCGCGATAAGCCACTCGAATTTCTGTATTGATATGTACAAGAGCAACACCTGAAGCGATCGCCGCTTTAATATCGGCTGCAGAGTTACCTGAGGCACCGTGCAAAACAAGAGGAATACCGACCGCAGCACTGATTTTTTTAATAAGGTCAATATTGAGAGCTGGATCAATTCCACTGGATAGCATGCCGTGAATATTGCCGACCGCCGGTGCCAGCATATCCACACCAGTAGCGACAACAAACTTTTTAGCATCTTCCGGGTTAGTCATAACCACCCCTTCTGGAACTTCATCCAAAACTTTTGAAGATTGTCCTATGTAGCCAAGCTCGCCCTCCACCAAAATATCTGGATTTTTTCGGTGAGCATATTCGACGCATTGCTTGGTGATCTTTATATTATCTTCGAGTGAGAGTTTCGTGCCGTCAAAGATAACTGAATCATAGCCAGCATCGATTGCCTCTTTGACCCGTTCAAAAGAATAGGTGTGATCGGCATTAAGGAAGATAGGATATTCATATTCGTCGCGCAAACTTTTTACCAAAGCAACAGCTTGCTTTACACCGATAAAATCACGTTCGCCTTCCGAAACCCCGATGATTATTGGTAAACCCTTTTCTTTAGCGGCATTAAAAATCCCTCGCAACGCTTCCAAATTCGAAATATTAAAGTGACCGATCGCCACACCCTTGTCGCGCGCTTCATCAATGTATTCTCTTAATGATTTCATGCATATAAATATACCACACGCATCGTGATACCCGTAGGAGTACAATTTTAGCTCAGCCAGAATTGTGGTATATTTAACCTATGAAAAAAATTGATTTTCTTGCGATCGGCGATATGACCACTGATGCTTTTATCCGCCTGCAGCAAGCCCACGTCGTTGATGCCATAGACCATGTTAGCAAGGAGATATGCCTTGCGTTTGGGGACAAGATCTCTTATGAGTCCGTAAAAATAGTCCGAGCTGTTGGCAACAGCGCCAACGCCGCCGTTTCAGCCAGCCGTTTGGGACTTTCGACCGCCCTGCTTGCTGATGTTGGCAACGACCAAAACGGTAAAGAATGTGTAGCTGAACTAAAAAAGAACAAAGTTATCACAAAATTTGTGCGGACACATCGGGGTATAGAAACCAACTACCACTATGTTCTTTGGTATAATTCTGAGCGCACGATCTTGGTCAAACACCAGCAGTTCCCATATTCCCTATCTGGCCTGCGAAAAGAGCCACGCTGGGTCTACCTGAGTTCCCTCGGTGAACATTCCTTGCCGTATCACACCGATATCACCATGTATCTCGATGCTCACCGAAATGTAAAACTGGCTTTCCAGCCTGGCACTTATCAAATGAAGTTCGGGACTGAAGCTTTGGCCGGCATTTATAAACGCACCGCCATTTTCTTTTGTAATGTTGAAGAAGCTCGACGAATCTTGAAAGATGAAATATCTGATGTGATCACTATGATGAAAGCCCTCCATGCGCTCGGACCGCAAACAGTCGTTGTAACAGACGGCGTCAATGGCGCTTATGTTTTGGAAAACGACATTGCCTACTTTATGCGTATTTTTCCAGATGTTAAAGCACCGTACGAAAGGACCGGCGCCGGTGACGCGTTTTCTTCAACAGTTACCGCAGGCCTGGCCCTTGGCAAAACGCTTCAGGAATCCATGCTCATGGCGCCGGTCAACTCAATGTCAGTTGTTCAATATGTCGGTGGCCAAGAAGGTTTACTCACCCAAGAAAAAATATCTGAGTACCTCAAAACAGCGCCTGCAGACTACATCCTGAAGAAAATTTAATCTAAATTAGACCAAAAAGTTTAGATCACTAGCGCGTCCCAAATCATTTGAGCGCCGCCAATTACATTCGACAATAACGAATTTACAGTATTACCAAATGCGGATGGTGCAGAAGTCACCGTAACACCACATGTTGCTGTCGCACTTGCTCCGCCAGAAGTAACCGTGAGGGTTGCAGTTTTTACGCCGGTAGAAGTATAGGTTTTGCCTATGCCACCCCAGCTAGAAATTCCTGATAAACCATCGGTGCCTAACCAAGAATAGGTGTAAACGCCGGTTCCACCTTTTACACCCCACGGAGAGTAGACCACATTAGTATTCACCGCAACAGATGTAACACCACTCGAACAGTGGACTGAAACAGCTGGAGTTGAAGTCGGAGTAGAAGTTGGGGTCGGTGACGGAATTGGTGGTGGAACTGGAGGAGTCGGCGGAGTGCTTGTAGCAGCCCCAGACTTACAAAGTATTGTTTTTGGTGAACCGGCAAGCAAAACATTGCCGCCTCCGGTGCCAGCCAAATTTATTCCATACACATATATTGAGTGGCTTTTACCATCCGCCAAAGAGGTCGGTGTCGAAATATTGAATCCATGGTTACCGGTGATCTTGTTTACTGTATCAACATCCGGCCTACTAAAGTCCGCCGTGTATTGTCCAACAAAAGTGCCAGTACCATATAAACCATCTTTATAGACATGAACAAAAGATGAAGCCGCGGAAATATCCGCATCATATGCCCAACCCTGAAGTGCCGAGCAGCTCGCCGCGTCAAAATAGCCTTTTGGATTTGTTGAGGTTGTGGGTGGCGGAGTTGGAGTCGGTGTGGGTATAGGTGTAGGTATAGGTGTGGGTGCTGGCGTGCCAGATAATGTTAATTTGATAATATTACTCTCGCCGGTTACCGGATCCGAAACAACCACATTGTGCAATCCGGCTGCTATACTAAGCAAATTTGGAGTAAATATTATTGACGTGCTGTTTATTACAATATCACCTTTTCCCAAAGCGAACGACACGCCATCGATAACAACTGAATCTTTTGCGTTAAATCGAACACCTGTGATTGTAACTTTTGTGTTTATATCTGCAGGCGTTGATATCACTGTTATGTATGGCGAAAGTTCCCCTATAACAGTTACACTATTTGTTGTATTAGCAGTCACCTTTATATCAAGCGGCTGCGGAGAAGCATCCTGATAACCGGTGGCAAACATCAAGCTGGTGTGATATGTCCCTGCAAACATTGCCTTTGGATTAAAGCTGGACTTTAGATTAAAGGTCTTGGTATCCCCGGGATTAATTACATAATTTGGACTCACGGCCATCACTTCATTCGGAGCGGTTGCATTCGTAATCACTCCAGAAGAGTTCTTGTCCAGTAATTGGATCACGAAACTGTTATCCCTGAGATTCAAAGCCTTGCTTCCAGAACTGACAAGTACCGTATAGCTGGCTACCAATTGAGACTCTTTATTATTGACATCGTATGTCAAAGACAATGTCGAGGTGCTGACACTTACCTGAGGAGGAGTATCCGGTAAAACAGCTTTGATTTGAATATTTGACGAACTAGTGTTCGTATAATTATTTCCGCCGAACGCAGTCGATACTTTGATAATGTAATTACCTCCAGGAATTGAATTTGGGACATTAAAACTTTCTAAGCCATCGTTAGTTGTAGCGGAAATTACAGTATACTCAGTAGAGGTTGTGGCATTTACGAGCTTAATATTTACAGGGTTATTATACGGTATACCTACGGTACTCCACCATATATTTTGATCTGACCCCTGGTTCCAGACGGTATTTCCGATCGGAGATAATACAACGAGCGAGGGTGCTACAGGTTGAGGGTTCCACAAATTTTTGGGAATCGTGGATACGCAGGCATCAGACGGACTATCCAGAAGACCGCTC
>DMQX01000082.1:0-1747 GCA_003455555.1 Candidatus Tayloriibacteriota bacterium | reverse complement strand
ATAAGAGACAGATCCAGAAGACCGCTCCCAAAATTCATGCAGGGATGGGCGACAAAGATCTTGCTACTACCAACTGAGACCATTTTTAAATAATCTCCAATCGATCTTGCGCCGCCGGCCAGCAACGGAACACTGACATCATTAACTTTCATGTTACTCAAAAAAGTATTCCCTCGATTGGTGGATTTTGCCAGAAAAACATCAAATTGGGACTTCTCAAGATTATCCCTGTGATCTATGAAGGCAACATATACATTGTTGTCTTTGTCGACCGAAATCGAAGGAAAGGTCTGGTTTCCACCGGAGTTGTCATCGTTTACCTTTACCGGAGCGGTCCATGTGTCCCCTTTATTGTCTGAATAACTGGAATATATGTCATAATCTTCGGCGTAGCTTGAGTACTCAAAATTTGGATCATCAATACATCCTTTATTGTCCGCCCAAACTACATATATCCTTCCTTGTTTATCGACAGCTATATCTGGTCCCACACCCATTGGACCGATTTTCTGACTCAAACTCGATAAACGGGGTACGCAGAAGTTGTTTGAAATATGTGGTGCAATATCCTTTTGCACAAACGATTTACCTCCGTCAAGAGATCTCACCAAAGTAACGCTATTCCTTATTGATCCGCTTGGTATGACACCGTAGACCTCTCCAGCAAGTCCAACAGCGGTCGATGTTACTGCAGCTCCATAATCAGCACGTTTTTCACTGATAGTTCCATCTTTACTTACAACATACTGTCCTTGTCCCATGGTGCCGTCATCAAATAACGCGGCGGAAAAAACGTATTTATTCCCAACATACGGTGAGAGTGCGTTTGTATCGATAGAAATTTTTGGGAAATCCATGGCCAACCACGTATCAGGAGTAGTATTTTTTGGAACAGTTTTGACTATGGTCTGTGAAAAAATAAATGGATCGCTTTTTGCCGTCTTTTCGACATATATTCCTCCAGTGATTGGTTCACTATTATCGCTTGAGTTATAAAACAAGCCCATAATGTTAAGTTTGCCATCCTTATCAAACGCCAGATACGGATCACATCGATACCGTTTGAGGAGAGGACTTGTAATCTGATTAAGATAAGACAACGTGCTCGTTGTCCAGCCATTTGTAGTTTTGAGCACAGTGTCATCGGCTCCTCCACCAACCACGTAACCATAATTCTCATTTGTAGGATCTACCGCCGACACCATTTCCCAGAAGCAATATGGACAATTTAGTCTTGAGATCGAGACGATCGACGAATCAAATTGCTTGACAAGAGAGTGAGCTTTGACTGGACCAGTCGTGGTGAGCGCATTATCGGTCCCTATATCAACTATAATCGGAATTGAAATATTCTGGGATCCGTCCGTAAAGTCAATAGAATACGAACCTTTGGCTGTTCCTTTTGGAATAGTTACTATAGGTAAACGCTCTTCATTTTTTTTAACCTGAAGTTTTACACCCAGGGTCTTAGAATTATTTACAATTTTATACAACGTGACATCAGAAAGCGAAATAGGAACCTCTTTCGACGCAACATTCTTTATTATTTTAAGATCTCGACCTGAAATAAACTTACGCGGATTGCGCAGGTAATCTGGCATATAGTCAGGAATATCGAGCTCGACATTATATACACTGCCCTGCGCATGTACTATTGTGGCTGTTTGAGCTTCAAGCATCAATTGAGTCGCTCCAAAAACCGTCAAACACAGAGACAGAGTGACAACAACATATATAGCTGTCTCTT
>DMQX01000040.1:2226-2540 GCA_003455555.1 Candidatus Tayloriibacteriota bacterium | reverse complement strand
CCTGATTTGGAAGACAAACTTGCTGTTTGTCCAAAATGCGGTTCAGCAGTTCGAAAAGACACCGACACATTTGATACTTGGTTTTCTTCCGGACAATGGCCGCTCATAACTCTCGGCTTTCCTGATTCTGCTGATTTCAAAACTTATTACCCAACTGATGTAATGGAAACCGGTTCCGATCTGATATTTAAATGGGTACCGCGCATGGTAATCTTTGGTCTATATCTTGCAAAAGATGTTCCATTCAAAGATGTTTATCTGCACGGCCTAGTAAACGATGCTCAAGGCAAGAAAATGAGCAAGAGCAAAGGCAA
>DMQX01000040.1:0-1985 GCA_003455555.1 Candidatus Tayloriibacteriota bacterium | reverse complement strand
AAAATGAGCAAGAGCAAAGGCAATGTCATAGATCCAAAAACTTTAACCGATAAATACGGCACCGACGCTTTGCGCATCGGACTTATTGTCGGCAACACTCCAGGTAGTAGTTTCGCGCTCTCAGAAGACAAAATAAAAGGCTACAAACATTTTGCCAACAAGATCTGGAACATCGCACGCTTCGTTTTAACTAGCACTGCGGATATGCCGGAAAATGCCGCCATCTTAAAAGATGATCAAGTTCTGATCGACGCACTCAACACACAAGTCATCGACATCACTAAAGACATTGAGGAATATCGCTTTTATATGGCCGCCGAAAAAATCTACCACTATATTTGGAGCGAATTTGCCGATGTTATTTTGGAGCAGAGCAAACCGATCTTGGTTGGCACGGACATTGCCGCAAAAAACTCGCGACAACAAACTTTGCTGACAATTTTGACGACTTGTCTAAAGGTTCTTCATCCTTTTATGCCTTTTGTCACCGAAGAACTCTGGTCTGCGGTTGTCCCCAACTCAAGCAAGATGCTGATTGTTGAAAAGTGGCCTATAATACAGTAATGAATGTTTTTCAAACTGTAGTTTACGCGTTCTTTGCCGGTCTTTTGCCGGCCCTGGTCTGGTTATGGTTCTGGCTTCACGAAGATCGTCTGCACCCTGAACCTCGCTCTACCTTGGCTTTTACTTTTACTACCGGCATGGCCATGATTTTCTTGGCTATACCAATCGAAGCTTTTTTTGCTCAAGCCGCCCCGACACCAATGTGGCGATTTCTTGCTTGGGCTGCTGTTGAAGAGGTGCTGAAGTTCACCGCTGCATATCTAGCTGCTATTCATACGCGGTTTTTTGACGAACCTCTCGACGCAGTTATCTACATGATGTGCGCAGCGCTCGGTTTTGCCGCGCTTGAAAATACCCTTTTTATCCTGAACAGTGCGGCCACTGCACTGCCAAGCGCCGATAGCGGTCTTTTGTCTACAATCTTCCTGACCAACCTGCGATTTATAGGTGCAAATTTACTCCATGTCATTGCGTCATCAGTTGTGGGTGTAGCTTTAGCGCTGAGCTTCAAGAAAAGCCGTCAGGAAAAGATCGTCTGGTTAGTTGGCGGACTTATCCTCGCTACCGTGTTGCATACCATGTTCAATTTACTTATAATAGACAGCAGTAGTGCCGGCATATTTCTTGTTTTCTTAATGGTCTGGCTGATAATGATAGGTTTGATTCTTATGTTTGAGAAAATAAAAAAAATGCAATTTATCCAGCCATAATTAAAAAACATGAAAGAAAAAAGATCTTTTTTTGAACGACTTACAGGCACCGTCAGAGTAGACGATGAGTTGGAGACTGAGGAAGAGGTTGACGAGGAAAAAGCCGGACCGCATTTGCCTATTAAGAGCGAGTGGGGTGAAGAAGAAAGCGAAGGTGAACTTACCGTTGATGTTTATCAGACTCCTGATGACATTGTCATCAAAGCCATGGTCTCGGGCATGGACCCAAACGAATTAGATATTTCGATTGGCCGTGACGCCGTTACAATTAAAGGTAAAAGAGAAGTCACCCGCGACGCCGGTGATGATGACTATCTTGTCCGCGAATTGTATTGGGGCTCTTTTTCTCGAACTATCGCCTTGCCACAGGAAATTGAAGTTGAAGAAGCTGAGGCCACTCAAAAACACGGCTTGCTCTCGATCCGACTCCCAAAAATCGACAAGCGACGACAATCAAAACTCCGAGTTAAGTCTGTATAAATCTCCGAAACAAACTTTTGCTTGCTGCGGAACTCGCAAATCAGAATTTGCTCAGACAGTCCTCACGGCGCAAAAGTTTGTTTCTGCGATTTATAAAAAACTACTCAAGCTGAGTAGTTTTTTATTTACTTTGGTACCCCTTCGGGTATCACGATGCGTGTGCCGAGGGCCGGGATCGAACCGGCGACCCCATCCTCTTCAGGGATATGCTCTACCAACTGAGCTACCTCG
>DMQX01000053.1 GCA_003455555.1 Candidatus Tayloriibacteriota bacterium | reverse complement strand
CTATATTCCTAGGATAACTGGAATGACAATCGGTCTCTTGGCGGTTTCTTGGAACAAGAAACGGCTGAGTTCGTCGGTAACATTGGTTTTGACGTAATCAAAGTTGATAGGATTCATGCCATTGGTTGAATCTTCAATAGTTTTTTTGATTATGAATCGAGCTTGTCGAAGCAAGTCTTGCGACTCTCGCAAGTAGACGAAGCCTCGAGAAATAATATCAGGTGATTTTCGAAGTTTGCCGGTCGAGCTGTCTACTGTGGCGATGATCACGAACATACCGTCCTGCGCCAACATCTGACGGTCACGAATAACTACCTCTTGAATATTTCCAACTGAGAAACCATCAACCATCATAGGACTTGATGGCGCTTTTTCTTTGAGCACCCGGATCTGCTTTCCTTCATCAAAAAGTTCAACGACACTGCCGTTGTCTGGCACTACGATGTTTTCACGTGGGAAACCAAGGCCTACAGCGAGCTCTGCATGCATCTTGAGCATGAAGTGATGTCCGTGAACCGGCATAAAGAATTTGTAAGGGATCTGCTTGTGGATCCATTCCAGCTCACCGCGCTTGCCGTGTCCTGAAGTGTGTACGTCAGAATCGAGGTAAGTGATAATGCGTGAATCGTGTCGGAACAGGTTGTCCTTCAAAGTTTGAACTGAGCGTTCGTTTCCGGGAATAACTGATGATGACAAAATAATTGTGTCGGTTTTGTTGAGACGAATGTATTTGTGAGACTTGTTGGACATACGCATCAAAGCGGCAAATTCTTCGCCCTGTGCGCCGGTAGCAAGCATCATGATCTTGTGTGGTGGATGTCGCTCAACTTCTTCCAAGGGCACGATATGCTTAACATCGGCAAGCTTGAGGTGCTTGATGATCTCGACGTTAACTTTCATACTGCGACCTTCGATGACAACTTTTTTGCCGTATTTCTTGGCGATGTTGAGGAATTCGATGATACGTTCAACTTGTGAGGCGAAAGTTGCGATAATTATTCGGCCAGGAACAGTCGCGACAATTTTGTCGATGTTGGCCAGAATGTGAGTTTCAGACATAGCCCATCCCGGTTTGTCGATACCAGTTGAGTCCATGGCGAGCAGTAGAATCTTGCGGTCTTTGAATATTTTGTACTGCTCAATTTCCTTGTCGGTCGGGACACCATTTTCATTATCTACGCGTACATCGCCTGTAAACACCACATCACCATACGGAGTCTCAATTATTACGCCTGTTGAATCTGGAATTGAGTGAGTCAATCCGAAAAATCGCACTTTCATGTATTTGCCGATCGGCAGTGCCCCGTCATTTTTTTCAACAATCTTTAAATTAAGTTCAGGTAGGTTAGGGAATTCAGTAAAGCGTTTTTTGATGAGAAGCGCTGCGAACTCTCTAGTGTAAATTGGTGGATTACCAATTCGGTCCATGATATATGGCAGGCCGCCGATGTGGTCAAGGTGACCATGAGTGATGACTACTGCTCGGATCTTTTCCTTGTTGTCCTCGAGATATTTGGTGTTTGGTAAAAGGTAATCGATACCTGGTGTGTCTTCATTACTAAATTGAATACCAACGTCCACGACGATAATATCGTCCTTAAACTGGACGGCGGTCATGTTCTTGCCGATCTCCTCGACTCCGCCGAGAGGAATGATGCGAATAGCGTCTCCGATAGGCGGAATAACAACGTTTTCATCCCTAGCTTCTCGAGGTACACTCGAAGGTCGACGCTCATGGCTCATTTTGCGACCGTGTTTGCGGTTTTCCAAACGGTTACCTTGGGGCCGTGATCCAGGTGTGGTACTTGGTCGGTGTGCAGGCACTGGAGCGGGACCTGCGGTCACTGTATTGATTGGAGTAGGGATGACAGGTGTTGCTGCTTTGGTGTTTGTTGTTTCCATGTTATGTTGATTTATTTTCGGTTATTTATTTGATAATTTCTAAATTATTAAAATTATTTTGAAGCGGTCTTTACAAAAACTTTCCAAACGTTTTCTGTGTCCGTATACCATTGCGATACATCAGAGAATCGTTCTGATGGCACGGTGACCGATCCGATCGAAACTCCTTGAACGTTCTTTGGCAATATATAAATAAAATCCGGAGCGTACAGGAATATAGCCGGGATGTCATTTCGCACCTCGGTCTCAAAAGCAGCATACTGGTCTAGTCGTGCCTGGATATCCGTAATAGTGCGGGCTTTTTCCAAAATCTTGTCGGCCTTCACATTGACGTATTGTGCGATGTTAAGCCCAGGATCAGTTCGTCCAGACGAATGCCAGAAAGCGTAGAGATCTAGGTCTCGGCCGATAATTTCCCCAAAAAGTAGGGCGTCATATTTACGAGGACGTATAACACTCTGGTTGAGTTCCCCGGTCTCAAAGATCTTTACACTAACATCCGCTCCGATTTTCTGCCACATCACCTTGACCATGTTGGCGGCCTGAACAAGCTCCGGTGTGTCAGAAGTCGAGATAGAAAAACTCAAAAGGACGGTGTCTTTACCGATCTTTTTGTTCATTATTCCATTTGCGTCCGGCGTCCATCCAGCATCAGTCAAAACCTTTTTAGCATCCTCGATCGAAGTCGTTGCCACTGGGGTAGGCAGATTAGAACCAGCAGGCAAGGAGCCCGGCGGGATCGGATCAGAGATTGCTAGGCCGTAGCCACCGAGGACGTTGTCAATGATGGCTTGCCGGTCGGTGGCAAGCTGGAGGGCTTGGCGGACTTCTTTGTTGGCCAGCACCGGTGCTTCATTTTGATTAAAAAATATACCGAAAACCCTGGGCAAAGCAGTAGTATAGATCTTACTGTCGCCGCGTACAATTGATTTGGCTACCTGAGGCGAAACATCGTACATGCTTTGAATATCGCCGCGCTGATAAGCTTCAATCATACTCTTTTCATTTGAAAAAGTTTTTACGATCAGGTGCGCAATGTAAGGCGTGCCTAGAGGGTATTGGTCAAAAGGCACGAGGTCATAGTCCTGTGGAATGCCGGAAGTATTCCTCTGTGTTCCATAAAGCTTATACGGACCCGAGCCGATCGGTTCGAAATTGTATTGACTATAGTTGAAATCTTCATCGCGAGCATTTTTCCAAATGTGTTTCGGGATGATTCCGAGTGTGGTATTTTCCAAGAATGGTGCGTAAGGCTTTGATAGCTTGAAGGAGACTGTTCTGTCGTCGATCTTGCTGACAATGACCCCGTCCCAATTTGGTTTAGAAGGACTTTTTAGAGCAGGGTCTTGAACTTTTTGTACCGTAAAAACCACGTCGTCAGCGGTGATTGGTGTGCCGTCATGAAAAAACAATTTATTTTTTAAAACGAAAGTATAAGTTAATCCGTCATCTGATATTGTGTAGCTCTCAGCCAGTTCCGGTACAAGGGTGCCGGCCGGAGTCGCTTTCATCAGTCCTGAATACATTAGTTTGGTTAAATCTCGGCCGGAATCGGATACAGCCAGAATCGGATTGATATAGCCGACATAACCAACGACTCCTTCTGTCAGGGTACCTCCTTGAATTGGAACTTGCACTGAATAATGCCGGTTAACTAGTGAGATCAGGAATAAAGCACTACCGACAAATAAGACGGCGCAAATCGAAAAAACAATTTTTTCCGCGAAGGAAAAAGACCGAAGCGCTCTTGCGATACGTCCAGATGGCTTTGAAGCCGGTTTATCCAGCGATGATGATTGAGTATTAAGATTGTTCACAGAAATTACACCCTAAGAGAGAGTGGTGGGGAAAAACGAGATTATCGTATAACTAATGCAATGAAAGCTGCCACTGTAAACAGTATTCCAACGATGATGGTTGTATTGAAGAGGACTTTTTCAGCGCCACGTCGAGTGTGTCGTATTGCATCGCTGTCATCGCCTCCGCCAAAAGCACCGCCCAAAGAAGCGTCACTTTGCTGGAGTAATACCACAGCAACAAGGACTGCTGCTAGGATAAGCTGTATATAAGGTAATATTTTGGCCAGAATCTGCATTCCCTAGAGCTTACCAAAGTAGGGAATAATTGGCAAGTTCGCTACGCAAAAAGCACTCTTTTGAATTGCACACATAAAAGCTTGCTAGCTTCTGTGCTCTCTACGGCTCGTCAGCCTGCGCAAGGCATTCAAAAGAGTGCTTTTTGCGTAGC
>DMQX01000056.1:9560-18106 GCA_003455555.1 Candidatus Tayloriibacteriota bacterium | reverse complement strand
CGTATTTCACCCACCATGATCACGTCCGGATCCTGCCGCAATATCGACCTTAAACCGTTAGCAAAATTAATACCGCGCTTTTGCTGAACTTGGATCTGCCGGGCATGAGTCATGGCATACTCGACCGGATCCTCTATCGTTACAGTTGAAACCGACGGATTATCGACCAAGGTCAGAAGTGAATACAAGGTTGTGGTTTTGCCCGAACCCGTCGGACCTGTTACCAAAATGAGCCCCTGTCGCGCTTTTAAAGCTTGAATCATTTTCTCCTGATCCTTTTCCGAAAACCCTAAATCCTCCAAGGTCTGAACACTTTTCGTCCGCCTCAACAAACGCATCACGATACTTTCACCATAATATGAAGCAATAATAGTCACTCTAATATCCAGATCGTCCCCAACGGTTAAACGACCGTCTTGCGGCACAATACGTTCATCAATTCTTAAACCAGAAATAATTTTAATCCGCGCGACAAACTCTCCGTGAGTTGATTTCGGCATCGAACAAATATTATGCAAAATACCGTCAATGCGAAAACGGATCCTCACCTCTTCTGAAAACGGGTCGATATGAATATCAGACGCTCCACTTTTTCTGGCTCGATCGATAATCTGGTCAACTTGAAGCACGATTGGGGTCGCATGTACAAGAGTGAAACTAAAAGGTGACTGGCTCGGCAATGTATTCATGCAGCTATTGTATGCAAAGCGAGTTAAAATCCTGTTAAAGAAAAGCTAAAGATATGTTAAAGTATTGAGATGGACATAACTCACATAATCCAGACTTTCGGCATCCTTGGTGTAACAGCCATCATTTTCGCTGAATCCGGCCTATTCTTTGGCTTTTTTTTGCCGGGCGATTCAATTCTTTTTACCGCAGGGGTACTCGCATCTCAAGGCATGCTCAGCATCGTGCCTCTAGTGATACTGACGTGGCTAGCGGCAGTACTCGGCGACACAACCGGATATTGGTTCGGCGCCCGCATAGGTATAAAAATATTCAATAAAGACAAGTCTTTTTTCTTCAATAAAAAATACCCTGAACGGGCACACGAATTTTATTTAAAACATGGTGGCAAGGCTATCATATTCGCACGATTTATTCCGGCGGTTAGAACTTTCGTACCTATCATGGCAGGTGTCGGCAAAATGCCTTATAGAAAATTCCTTGGTTACAACATTATTGGTGGCACGATTTGGGCAACAGGTATGACGCTTGGCGGTTATTTCCTCGGACGCAGCGTTCCAAATATCGATACCTACATTATTCCGATTGTTGTAGTAATTGTTATCACTTCACTAATTCCGGTTGCCAGCGAATTCATAAGATCTCGAAAACATAGAGTTGAAACAAATAATAAATAGTTCAACCTATCACATTTAACTATGGAGTATTCTGAGCTACGTTTGGTGAACCCATTCCAGCGTTACTACCGGCATTAGATCCGGCCGCAGCCACCGGCACAGGCCGGCTGTAAAAGTCTTTTTGAATGGAGTTGATGGCGATCTTTATGGCTTCTGGATCTCGGGCATTGATGAACGCAAGTTTTTTTCGTTCGCCAGCAGTTTCGATCAGAATATCGCCGAACTTTAGCATGGTTGGCAGGAAACCTTCAATATCAATAGTCAGGTCTTGGATCTTGTCCAAAGTGAGGCTGGAAATTTCCCGAGCGAACATAGCTTGCTGCTCCACTAAAAAAATACGGTGGGTTGTGACAACCCAGAAATCGAGGTGATACTCAGTCCAGGCAAAAAAGAATAAGGACCAGGAAAGCATCAACCAAATCGAATAGGCAAAACTATACAAATATATGAGGTGACCGGCTTGCCAACCGGGAAAATTCGGCACAAAAGCCTGGATGACCAGCAATAAAATAAGCGGCACAATCATTGCCACAATCAGCGCCACTAATTGCCCGATGATAGCAATCCAATGTTTTCGCACCGTGAGCACAATCTGTTCGTTTGGATTTAGGTTAAACTTGATCATTTATTTAATATAAAATTACTGAAATAAAAGCGATCAGCAAGATCGCTGCACCACCCAAGAAAAAAATGCTCTGGGCTTTTACGATCGCAGACTTATCGATAGCATATCGATCCCAATGGAATAGAAGAATAAAACTGACCAGACCAAAAGCGACGCAAAGGATCCCAAAAATCACAAACAGTATCGGCTTAGAAATAAAATCATGGAGCCTTCCTAAAACTTCTGTTGTATTCATAGAAAAATTATACCACAAGGGCACTCAGCTGAGCAATAACTACACCACATATATAATTTGGGTAAAGGGGGCAAAAATGCTAGTATCAATCACCAGAAGTTCCTAATCAGCTGGATTCAAGAAAGGAGTCTACCATGGCAGTCTTACGGTCGGAAAAGCGAAAAGAAATGGATTTTGTCACGGCCTTGAGCTGTGCAAAAACCGGCGAGATCATTGTCGTCAGCCGAGCACCACGAGGCATCAAGGAAGGACAGTACTTCCCTCACATGTTGGGTGTGCTGTCTTTGATTGAAGGAAACGTTTTCCTCAATGACACTTTCATCTGCAGCAATGATGCCAAGGAAACGCATGCCAATTCGTTCTACTCGTTCTACCACTGGATCCTGATGTACCGCAAACACACGATCGGAAGCGAAGAGGTTATGCACGAATTCTACGGCATCAATGTTCTGAATCCGGCAAAAGTTGCACCGAGTACCAATACCCACATCGCACCGGAGCTGTCTTTCTTCTACGAAGCCAAAAAGCTGGAAATCATCCAGCTCTCGTCCGGCAAAGGACTGCTTCTGATTGAGGAGAAACCCGAACAACAAGGTCGGATGTTTCTGCTCAAACAATGGAAATGGGCACTCCTTCGGAGAAAGAGGATCTCGGAAAAGGACGTACCGTTTGTTTGGTCGGGTGATCATGCAACATACAAGGAGACACCGACGTCGGTCGTGGTCGCAAAAGAGTTTGAGTTGCCAGGTGGTGCCGTTATAACCAGGTTCTACCGTGGACACGGTAACAAGCAAGTCTGCGTGTATGAACACCCAGGTACCGGTCATTTAGACTTCTGGGCAACGGACAATGATTTCTTCTACCTTACGCAAATGCATGGCGAGGATTCCATCATTTCCGCCAATACGGGCAGACCGATCTACGCCGGCAAACTCGACACGCCCGGCAAACACGATTCGATATGGACCACTACCGAAGCTCTTGTTCGAGTAGAGGGCAACACAGTCGAAGCCAACGGACACGTCGTATCGGATACTTTTTTGGCAGAATGGGTTCTGCCCCACGCTCACGGACTATTCTACGGCTGGGGCGGCGAGATCAGAATGCTCGTCATCAAAAACGTACCGAATGTGCGAAAATAATTTAACCCGCCGCGCTTGTCGAAATACGAACCGACCGTTGTCACGCAAACGGAGATCCACCTGGGTCTCCGTTTTTTATTACGGTACATTTGACTTATTTTCCAATTCATTCTAATATATACCCTAATAAGGCGTTCGCGCCTTTTTATTTTGACTAGCGAGGAGCAACATAAGAGCTCGCTCTTATGTTGTCCGAGCGACGTCAAAAAAAGCTAGCTTATATTCTCAAAATCTATGCAACCAAAAGAAATCCGCAATATCGCGATCATCGCGCACGTCGACCACGGCAAGACCACCTTGACCGATGCTCTTATGCAACAAAACGGCGGTATCGTAGGTGATGCTATCACTATGGACACCAACCCTCTCGAACAAGAGCGCGGTATTACAATCTACGCCAAAAACACTTCTATCTATTATAAGGACACCAAGATCAACATTGTGGACACTCCAGGTCACGCCGATTTTGGATCCGAGGTTGAACGCGTACTCCGAGCTATCGATACTGTGCTCCTTATTGTAGATGCGCAGGAAGGCCCTATGCCTCAAACTCGTTTCGTTTTGAAAAAGTCTCTTGAACTTGGTCTCAAACCTATTGTAGTTATCAACAAGATCGACAAGCCAGCAGCAAATCCGGAGAAATGTCATGATGAAATTTTGGAATTATTCATGGACCTTGGTGCCAACGACGAACAACTTGATTTCAAAACTGTTTACGCTATCGGCCGTGAAGGTGTTGCTATGAAAAAACTGACCGACGAACGAAAAGATCTCGGTCCTCTTCTTGATACGATTCTTGAAAGCGTTCCTCCTGCAAAATCTGATACGACCTCTCCTGCACGTGCGCAAGTTTTCAACCTTGGCATTGATAACTTCGTAGGACGCTTGGCAATCTGTCGGATATATGAAGGTATTATCAAAATTGGCGAGACTATTTACTTGAAGAAAACTGACGGCACAACTGTTTCAGGCCGAATTACTAAACTTTTTACTTTTGAGGGTTTGCAAAAAAAAGAAGTGACTGAAGCTGTAGCCGGTGACATTATTATGCTCGCTGGTTTCCCAACTATCGAAATCGGCGAAACTTTGACCGAACGGGCTGACCAGGAGGCTCTTCCAACTATCAAAGTTGATGAGCCAACAATTTCTATATTTTTCTTGGTTAACGACTCGCCTTTTGCCGGTCGTGAAGGCAAGTTCGTCACCACTCGACAAATCAAAGACCGTCTTGAAAAAGAGTTAGAAATTAACGTCGGTCTTAAAGTTGATTTCAGCGACCCAACTGCCTACAAAGTTTTTGGTCGTGGCGAATTACACATTGCCATCCTTGTTGAAAATATGCGCCGGGAAGGTTTTGAACTGCAAATTTCCCAGCCGAAAGTTATTATCAAAGAAGTTGATGGTCAGAAAATGGAGCCGTTCGAAGAACTTATTATTGATGTTCCTACAGAAAACTCCGGAGTAGTTATTGAAAAAGTTGGTCGTCGAAAAGGTATCATGCACAACATGACCCAACACAACAACACTACTCGTATCGTTTTTGAGATTCCAACTCGCGGATTGCTCGGATATCGTGGTCAATTTATTATTGATACTCGCGGCGAAGGTATTATGTCCAGCCGATTTATTGAATTCCGTCCATATGCCGGCGAGATTGAACACAAAGATTCAGGTTCCATGATCTCTATGGAAAATGGCAAGGCTGTAGCTTTCGCTCTTTGGAACCTTTCAGACCGCGGTACTATCTATATCTTGCCCGGCACTGAGATTTACACCGGTATGGTTATCGGCAACACTTCTAAGGGTGAAGAAATGATGGTTAATCCAAGCAAAGGCAAGCAACTTTCCAACATGCGCTCTTCCGGAAACGACGAACACATTATGCTAACCCCTCCAACTCTGCTCAGTATTGAAAGCGGTATGGAAACTATGTCCGACGACGAATATTTGGAAATTACTCCAACCAACGTACGATTGCGTAAGAAACACCTCAGCGACACCGATAGAGCTCGAGCTAGTAGAGGGATGAAGAAAGAATCCTAAGTTCTAAAGTAAATCTAATTCTTTTTGCTGGTAAGCAGGCTTGTATGAAAAGACTTGCCCTTCCTTAAAGTCGAAGCCTTTATTTTTACTCTGGATTGCATCAACGATAGCTCGTTCAAATTCTCCGCCGGTTCTGTTCGTACGGATCTGGGTATTTTTTGAAACTGCAATCTTATCAATTCCGTTTGCAGATGCAAAATCCTTGAGCTGGTGCAGCAGGCCGGCAAAAAGCTGCTGTTCATCTACTTTGAAAAGATAGGTGCTTGAAGGATTAAAAGAAGCCGTTAGGACTTTTTCATTGTCTTGTTCATAAATATGCATCAGTACCAAGCCCTGACACACCTTGGTTTTTTCGTCGCGCAGAACCATCTGCAGATAGTTCGGCATATCCCATTGGTTTGGTTCGTTTCCTTCCGGATTGTCGCCGGATACGCACACCCCTCCAACCCCACGAGCATGAGCAGATGTGTGGTTTTTCGTAATAAATCCTTCAACGGTGAGCATCTGCTTGTCGCGTCGCGATTCCTCTTTTGGCTGATATTTACCGAGCTCGCGATCAATACCGCTCAGCTCTTTTTCAAAAACACCCTGAAAAGCTTGGAGGAGATACTTTCCAAACAGCTCTTCATCGTAGTCGCCCTTCTCCATTTTCGACTGCACTTCTGCGATTTGCTTCAGGTTGAGCTCATCAAGGTTGATCGATGCCGGATCGATTTTCTCGCCGGTGAGCAGTTCGAGGGCTTGAGCCGCTTTCTTTTGCTCACCTGAAATCATGCCGGCAATAGCTTGGCCTCGTTTGCCCAATTTCAATTGGCCGTCTTCGCCGGTTTCCACCAATGAAGTGACAGCGCCCTTCTTGCCTGTTTTCTTTTGAATTTCCTTGAGAATCCTGTCCAAAAGGCCGGACTCAAGGCCTATTTTGCCAATCTGGAGGCGGTTCAGCTTATCCTCAGTAGAGCGAGTATTTTCTAAAATCCTTTTCTCGTCATAATCTGTCTCTTATACATTTTTTATCGCAGGGTTCTTTGAGGCCTCTTCTATGATCCTGCGTTGAACGTCTTTCAGGTGATCCGCATAAAACTCATGAAGCTCCAACAGATAGGCATAATCTGAATTTTTAGATTTCTCTGCGCGATCCCTGGTACCGGCCAGATAACCTTGAATATCTTCAAACTGAGCGAACTGGTAGCCGATCATCAATTCTTTTAGCGGAGCTGTTTCAAATCTGCCCAAGAGAGACTCGAGGACGAGTGCAAAAAGTTTCTCTTCGCGAGTTTGATAGAGCTCTGTCTGCGGAATACTCTTGAGGCAATCATCAATGCGCAGATCAAGAATTTTAAACATCTCTTCTTTTTTAAATCCAACTTCGGCAAAGCGACTTTGGATAGAGGAAATAGGACGTTCGACAGCTTCAAGTGCCGAGACATCTTTTTCCTGGCCGTCTCTCAGTTTCATGTCAACACCTTCGCGCAGGTCGATTTTATAGACAGGTTTTATATCAAGATTCTTGAGATCACCCGATCGGTCGAGACATTCCTCATTACTTTCAAAACTAGTCCGGCGATCTGCGTGGTTTGGATACACATAGCCGATCAATTCCTTATAATTTTCCATTTCGGCGATACTTTCTTTTTGGGCATTCGGGCCAATCAGTTTCTCAATATTTGATTTTATAGTTTCAACATATCCACTGAGCTGGACAATGTCGCCCGCTTTTTTTAATTCGATATATTTATGATAGATTCGAGGAGCTGCAATATCCAGATCGTGTCGATATGAAACAAGATAATAATCCTGCTCAAAACGCTCCAACACTTCGCTCGGGAAAACTTCCAAATCACTTAGCACGAACTTTATTCCGTCATCAGTCGAAAAAGCTTTTCGGAGCGGCTCGTCAATGGTCGATGCGGGAAGTTTGAAACTTTTTTCGGAAAGAATCAGCATTGCGGACTTAAAATACTGCATGTCAAAATGCGATTCTATTGCTTTGACTGCTTCCCTCTGGACTTTTTCTTGGGGGACATTCCATTGTTTCTGAATATCTAGAGCATACTCGAGGTCTATTTTTGATTGTGCAAATACGCGCCCAATAGCCTTTACACCTGCGTCTTCCATACTATCCGCTGACATCTCAAGCTTGCTGATATATTCCCTGATTGATTGAATGGTTCTGCTTTCTTCATCATGATTGCCACCATAATTATACATGGTCACGGAAAGACCTTCTTGAGCGGCTTTTTGAAACTCGGGAGTATGAATAAATTCCTTATCTCCAAGCGATAAAAAGAAACTATCAATTTCATATACCTGTATNNCCTGTATTCTGCCGTTTTGGACTTTTTCAAGAAGTTTTTCGCGAAAAAGGGTTCTTTGAGGCTCCTTTTTTATAAATTCCAAATAAAAATCTAGTTGATCAAGTTTCTCTGCCAGAAGCAAAGGAAAACTCATCCACGCCCCGCCCTTGATCATGACGGGAACCGCATTACCGAGAGCACGCTGGACTTCTTCAGCTCTCATCCCGGCAATGGAAATAAGTTTTTGAGCGTCACTGAAGGACTTATCGACCTTGGTCGAAGATGCAAGAGTAAATAGCCTGCTCACCCCTTGAATAGCCTTCTCTTTGAATTCATCTGATGTCTTCACTTCCTCTGAAGCAAAGAATTTCAAACCGCATTCGATTTGATCTACAGCACCATGCTCAACAGCATAGAGAAGTCCTTCCTTCACAACAGAGACGTATTCTGCCGAAAGTTCGCCGAAATCGCTTTCCGAATAGGCATCAGCGAGTTTTTTTGCGAGTAAAAAATTGCCGATTTTAAATAATTCTTTTGCAGATTCGAGGGAAGCAGTACGATACATCTCGGGAGTGCCTCCGAGCTTATCCCATATTTCTTTACGGTGATCATGCACAAGATACTCCTTTAACATTTTTACGACAATCGATTTTGGGAAAATTTCTAGAAATTTTTGATCATGTTTAATTTCATCAACAAGGCCTTTATGTTCAGCGTGGGTCAGCGCCGTCTCGAATCGGCCTTCCTCGATCTGATTTTCTATGACAGTTTTATAAATTGAGGGGAGCTCTTCATCAGTGATCCTCCATTTATTCCGGAACTCTATTAAATCTGTCTCTTATA
>DMQX01000056.1:0-9379 GCA_003455555.1 Candidatus Tayloriibacteriota bacterium | reverse complement strand
ACTCTATTAAATTACTTTCCATCCCCACATCGGTCATAAATCCTGACAAATAATTAACATAGTATTTTCTGACTGCAGCTTTTACCTCCGGTGTCTCAATAATATCGGTCACCCAGGACTTATCACTTAATTGGATCAAATCATTTATGGATCTTGAGCCATTACTTTGAGTCAACGAATTACACACCCAGGCTATGTTGTGTTCTTTTTCTTGTTCTTCCGCCACATATTCCTTAATCTGCTTGAGATGAGGGAAGTTATCTAAACCATAGCTGCTCTTCAGTGCATTTTTATGCCCCGCCTGGGTTAACTTCTGCGCTATTTCAGCATCGAGATTATCAAAATGAAGTATGTGATCGGCCACGACATCTATATATCCGCACTCGATAAGCAGGTCTGCAGTATCCTTTGAGAGGTGAAACCTCCAATTGATTATGCTTTGTATTTCTTCAAGCTTGCCGATCTCTACTGCTTTTCGAACTGCCAAATCATCCGGATTCTCCACCGTGGCGAGCAGTTCGCTTTCGGACATTTTTTCAAAGTCGGGTTTTTCCTCGACGACAAGCGGCGTTTCCCAAAATCTTTCGGCCATATAGATAAATTATACAATAAAAAACTGCTCATGTAGAGCAGTTTTTTATTGCCTTTCAGCGCTTTCTTACATTCGATTTTCTCGACTATATCCACCTCCCTGTCCGCCAGTGCGAGGTGCCATTGGGCGAGCCTCGTTTACGGTGAGAGGTCGTCCATCAACTTCCTTACCATTGAGAGTGTTGACCGCGGTATCCGCCTCAGCGTCTTCCATTTCAACGAAACCAAAACCTCGAGACTTGCCAGTCATCTTGTCCATAATAACGTTAGCTGAGATCACATTACCAGCCTGTTGAAAAGCGGTTTTGAGAGTATCATCTGTAGTTTTATACGACAAGTTGCCAACGAATAATTTTTTTGCCATTTGCGTAACTTCGATAAATAATTAAATCGTCAGAAGCGACCTTCAGTTGGATTGTGACTGAAAGCCACCCGACTGAGACATCTACGACCTTATTACTTTACACCATTGAATATAAAAATCAAATAAGATTGTAGTCGCCGACTTTGGTACGCCTTAGCGACAAAACCGTCGCCCCAAAGCCCGTAGCTTGGCCCAATTCTTGCACCAAACCGCGGATATATGTTCCAGTCGAGCATCTGATAGAAAGCTTGGAAATGGTCAAATTTGAGCCCAGAGTGGCGGTCGAACCGAAGTATTCATTCCACAAACCCTTAATCTCATTCTGGCGAAAATCGCCCTTGATCAAAAACAGACGCTGGGTAATTTCTGTCGCAATTTCATTGACCGGAACCTGCCGTGTCTCCAAAAGCTCGATCGACTTGATCTCGATCTCTTTGCTCGGAATTTCGATCTCAGCCAGCCGATCTTCGCGAGCCCATTCATGTAAAGGTTTTCCATTAACTGGTTTTGAAGAGTAAGGTGGAAATTTCTGCTGATGTTTTCCGACAAACTTTTGAAGGTCCGGAATCTTGAACTCCTGCACGGTTTTCTGGTCAATAATTTTACCCAAAATATCATACGTATCGGTCGCCACGCCCCATAAAATTTCAGTAATATATTCTTTATCCAAACCCAAAAAATCTTCGCGATGTTTACATTCTTCTCCAACCAACACCAAAAGTAGCCCATCAGCCATAGGATCCAAACGCCCAGCATAGGTCATCGGCTCTCCGGCAAGCTCAGGCTTTTCCAACCGTAACCGATCAAGGCAAGCGAGTGGTGTTTCCCCAACCTTTTTATTCATGACTACTGGCATAACCCTTTTATAGCACTTTTAAGCTAGTTCTGCTAAAATAAACCCATTATGATACCAGAAAATAAGGACTCCGGGGTTTCAGTAAAAAAACTTTCCGTGGAAAGTTATAAGGGTGTACGCGATTTTTATCCGGAAGACATGTTCGTCCAAAAGTATATTTTTGACCGGATGCGTAAAGCGGTCGAAAAATTCGGCTATGTTGAATACGGTGCTTCCGTTTTGGAGCCGGCCGAACTCTATCGGGCAAAATCCGGCGAGGAAATCGTCAACGAACAGACCTATACTTTTACTGATCGAGGTGACCGCGAAGTTACTTTGCGTCCTGAAATGACTCCGACCGTGGCGCGCATGGTCGTCGCGAAACGCCGGGAGTTGCCTTTCCCTCTGCGCTGGTATTCCATACCTAACCTCTTCCGATATGAGAAGCCTCAGCGCGGACGAATGCGTGAACATTGGCAGCTCAACGTTGACTTGTTCGGTTCCAAAAATATTGAGGCTGATGTTGAAATTCTTTGCGTCGCAAACGAAGTGATGAGCTCTTTGGGTGCAAAAAGTGGAGATTTCGAAATCCACATAAACAATAGAAAGTTATGGAACTCACTTTGTGAAATGTGGAAATGCACGCCGCTTCAGCAGCAAAAACTTTCAAAACTTGTTGACCGAAAAAATAAAATTTCTGCGAAAGAGTTTGAGGAACAGGGTGCGGTGATACTTTCAAGTTATTTACCTAATTTCATTGAGGCAATGAATGTAACGACACTTGAAAAACTAGAGAAAGGCGCCCGAGAGACCGAAGGATATAAAGAAATTGTCAGTCTGATACAAGATCTGGAGAAACGCGGCATAAATAACGCGAGGTTTGATCCGACCATAATGCGAGGATTTGATTATTATACCGGCAACATCTTTGAGGTTTTTGATGCAAATCCTGAAAATCGTCGTTCACTTTTTGGTGGCGGGCGATATGACGATCTCGCGGCTCTATTTGAGGGAGACAAAATTCCAGCTGTTGGTTTTGGAGCCGGTGACGTCACGGTTCGAGACTTCCTTGAAACGCACGGCCTTTTACCAGCATATGGATCTTCTGCGCAACTATATATTGCTGTTCAGGACGAAACCTGCAGAGACAGTGCCGAGCAATTGTCAGGGCAACTTCGTAGTCAGGGCCATAATGTCATACTGGATATCGCCCACAAAAAACTTGGTGATCAAATCAAGACTGCCGACCGTCAAAAAATTCCTTTCGTCACAGCCGTTGGAGCTGAGGAAGTTAAAAGCGGAGCATACCGCATCAAGAATCTTGCGGATGGGTCAGAAAAGATCCTTAAGGCCGATGAAATCTCATCTTATTTAAAGACACAACTGGCTCTATAATCTGACTCTGGTATAATAATCCCCTATGTCCATCCGAAAAGTAGTTTTTGATATTGAAACCCGAAATATTTTTGAAGAAATCGGTTCAACGAATCCGGCCGACCTAGATATTTCGGTTGTTGCGATCTATGATTCTGCCACAGACACTTATCAATCTTTCACTCAGGAGCAATTTCCAAAACTTTGGCCAATCCTGGAACAAGCCGACATGCTTATCGGCTACAACTCCGACCATTTCGATATTCCGCTTTTAGATAAATATTATCCGGGTGACCTCAACAAAATAAAAAGCCTCGACATCATGAAAGAAATTCGGGCTGTGCTCGGTCGCAGAATCAAACTTGATTACATTGCCGCCGGTACTTTAGGCCGCACCAAAATAAGCCACGGGTTGGAAGCCGTCCGTTGGTGGCGAGAAGGCAAAGTTGATGAGATCGCCAAATACTGCATTGAGGACGTGCGTATCACCAAGGACATCTATGAATACGCCCTAAAAAACCATAAACTTCTTTATAAAGAAGGCGCCGGACCTATTCAAGAGATAAAGCTTGACCCAAAAGACTGGGAAAAAATTGTGCATTCAACCATGACCTACACGCTGCCTTTTTAGTGGTTTTGGCGTTGTGGTATACTTAGCATTAAACAGATAATCGACAATCAAAAATTTATGCAAAATAATAAACTTATTATCCCAATTGCAATTATTGTAGCAGGAGCTCTCATCGGCGGCGCAGTTATTTATACACGAGGCTCTCCGGCCAAAACCGATACTGCCACAAATCCAGCCACCCCAAAAACCGTTACTATTAAACCGATAACGTCAGCTGACCACATCTTGGGCAACCCAGCAGCCAAAGTCCTGGTTGTTGAGTACTCCGACACCGAATGTCCTTTCTGCAAAACTTTTGATGTGACCCTGACCAAACTTCTCGATACTTACGGCAAGGACGGTACTGTGGCTTGGGTTTACAGACAGTTCCCAATTGCTTCCCTACACCCAAAAGCTCCAAAAGAAGCTGAGGCCACGGAATGTGTTAATAAACTTGCAGGCAATGACGTCTTCTGGAAATATTTGCAAAAGATCTATGCCGTAACACCTAGCAACAACGGTCTTGACGCGGCTCAATTGCCTATTTTAGCTGCAAGTTTCGGAGTCGATAAACAAGCCTTCCAATCATGTCTGGACAGCAACACCTTTACGGCGACTATTCAAGCCGATTACAATGACGCGATTGCAGCCGGAGGACAAGGCACACCTTACACCATACTTGTACCAAAGAACCCGATGAGTGACACGACGTTAAAACAAGTTTCTGACATGTTCACCGCAGCTGCCGCTCAGTATCGAATCCCAGCTGACCAGCTTGGCTTTGTAACAACAGATAAAAAAGTCGTACTAAATGGCAACTTACCTTACGACCTCGTGCAACAAATTATCGCGGCTATGATCTCTTAGGCCCTCAGCAAGCAGATCGTCTTCGAACTCAACAATACCCTTTAAAGTTAAAGGGTATTTTGTTATATCAGGAAAATCTAAATTAATTATTTTATTATAGACAACTTCTATAAGTTTCTCAGTTCGCTCCACCATTTCATCAGTCAGGGCAAGCGGCAGATCAATCAGACTCTTATTATCAGCTGACTCGATAAATTCTATGACACCACGATTCACTTTGTATTTCTCGGCAAACTCTCGCGATCTTTCAACCAGAATCTTATAGAAGGCCAGCTGGCGAGCATAATTATTGAGCTTTATTTTTTCATATTCGGACGAACCCTTCCAGTCTTTGACTGACTTGCCGGTTTTGTAGTCATAAACTTCCATTTCACCGTTGTTAAGATCCACTATCTTGTCGATCTTGCCTGTCAAATGCGCGCCATTTACGACGACGCCCTGATTTTTAAAGTTAACCTCGATTTTATGCTCAGGTTTGAAACTGTCTTTTTTGGACTCGAAGAAAAGACTCAAACTCTTGGTGCCACGTTCAAGCTGTTCCTCAAAATCACGATTCCCCAACCTTTGTTTTTTTAAGGCCGCGGTAAAAAATTCCAGAACCTTTTTTAGATCGGACAGACTACCTTGAGTTCGCAGGTGGGAATAAATTCTTTCCATCGCCGAGTGTATGGCGGTGCCGTACGAAGCCGCCGATGTTTTGGCTTGCGGAAAACGTAATAAATTAAGTTCCAGAAATGATTGTGGGCCGCCCTTAGTCACATCCAAAAAATTATTAAGGTGAGTCACGCTCATTTGATAATTTTCAAGCAGTACGCTTAACAATGATTTTTCCTCGATCGTTGTTGGGGGTTTATGAATAGCTCGCCAAGAATCAGCGAGGACATCAATGATCTCAGGCTTGGTCGCTGATCCTTCAGTTTGAGCTGGATCCTGAAAAAAACCAGCCGGCACATCAGAGATAAACTGGAGCGGCAATGATTCATTACCACCATCACTCTTTTGTGAAGCGGTTAAATATAAATGCCTTTTGGCTCGGGTAATTGCCACAAAAAACAGTCTTAATTTATCGTCAAAATCGTCACCAGCCGGCGCAATTGGCAGATTCATAGGCATAGGCAGCTTTGAAGGCATGCCTCTCGAAGCCCACACAGAATCTTCACAGGACAGAACAAATACAGTCTCAAACTCCAAACCCTTGGCCTTGTGGGCTGAGAGCAACTGTACCGCGTTCAGCGCGGAGACATAGGGACTATTGTCCGTCACCAAGAGGCCGTTCTTTTTATGCACATCGACATATGAGACCAGATCTTCGATCTTCAAAACCTCACCCTGGCGATACTCTCGGAGCGCACCCATAAAAACTCGCAGACTGGAAAGAAAAGTCAGGTACTCGCCCTTATTTTTTTCAAAGCGCTTTTTGGAAAAATAGAATTGTTTGAAGGGACTCTGGAAACTGCCGTCGGGTAATTCGGGCAAGGCATCGAAGGGCGAAGAGGTTTCCTCATCTTCAGCATCGTCAGTGACCCGAACGTGCGCGCCAATAATCCGATCAACAATATACTCTAAAGGCTCGTGCAGAGAACGGACTGAAATATCCATGAGAAATTCCGCGATCTTCCGCACTTGCCCATCCTCACTTTTTTTCATAGCTTCAAGCCAAGCCAAATGTTTTTCGCCGTCTCCCACATTGGCCCGCACTGAAACATTCCAAACCGAGGTTCTCGGCAAGTTCCAAAATGGGTAACTCAAAATTTCCGGCAACAAATTATCAGCCTCCTCAGTCTCCTTACGGGCTACGGTCGCTGCAAAGCGCGCTATCTGAATAATCTGGTGAATATGTGGTTCATCCAGCACATTCTGCTGACGCTCATACCTGATAGGCACACCTGCCTTATGCAGATGCGGCACAATAGCTTCCAGGATCCAATGCTTGCGGGCTATCACGGCAATTTCGGAAGGCACAGCACCATGGCTTATTAATCTCGCAATTTCTCCCGCCACATAAGAATATTCTTCCTCGCTCGAGGCAAGTGTTTTTTGAACAATATTTCCCTGCTCAATTTTTTTATTTTCCGCTTTTAGCGTCTTCACCATTTTCGGAATAAGTTTCTCTAGGCGTTTTTCGCCTTTTCTGATTACATGCTGGGCAACATCCAAAATGCTCTGGGTCGAACGATAATTGGAAGTCATAGTCACCAGTTCAGAATCTGTATAACTTTTCTGAAAGTTTAAAATGTTCGAGATCTCCGCGCCTTGGAACTTGTATATGGCCTGATCATCATCGCCAACTACCATAAAATTTGGTCGTCCTTCATTAATTGGCGCGTCAACAATGCTGCGCAGCAATCTAACCTGAGCATCGTTGGTATCCTGAAATTCGTCCACGAGCACATACTGAAACTGTTCCTGCAATTGTGCGCGTAACACATCATTCTTTTCAGCCGCACCAATCACGTCAAGGATCATATCGTCAAAATCGTAATATCCACGATCGAACAACCGCTGTTTATACTGGTGATAAACTTCGGCCAGACTTTTCATTTTTTTGAGGCGGCTAGTTTCCTTGAGCTCAGACTTACCCTCACCATTTTTTTCTAAATGTTTAGCTTTCCACTCGGAAAAAATCGTGCTTGGTTTTTCCGCAGCCTCAGCTTCATGAAGAGCTAGCTCCAAAGAATCAACAAGACTTTCCTTTAGGGTTTTCCAATAAGGCACAGGTAGAGCTTTTTCTTTCTTTTGTTTCAAATCCTGAACCAATTGCTCAACTTTTGGAATAACCTCTTTGCCGATGCGGGCCGAAAAAACTTCATCCAAAAGCGGATTCACATTGGCAAAAAAACCTTCGTTATGCTCCAAAATTTTTAGGAATTCCCCAGGTGTCAATCCAGCCTTTTTCAGATTGCTCATGGCAAATTGCGTGTCCTTGAGGTAGACATAGCCCTCCTCCGGGTGAACACTCTTTAGTGGATCGTCGTATGACATCTCTTTAAATATCTCCTCGAGCACCTCCACCTGCACGAGCTCGTCAGCCGCCGAGAAAGTTGCTCCGCCATAAAAAAAGTCCGGATAACGTCCAATCACATCAACGCAAAAATTATGAAAAGTATGAATTGAGACGCGATATGCATCGATGCCAAGCAACGGGATTAAACGCTTGCGCATATTTATCGCCGCGGATTCGGTAAAAGTTAAACACAAAATATTTCCGGGACGCACCTGTGCTTTGGCCAAAATATTGGCTACGCGAAGACTCAAAATCTCGGTCTTGCCGGAACCAGGACCGGCCACCACCATGAGCGGCCCTTCGATCGTATCAACAGCTTTCTTCTGTTGCGGATTTAAGTTCGCATATCGTTCTTTAAATGCGGGAGATAATGCCATGACCGTATTTTATCATAAAATGCATCGCCTTTACACACTCTTCTATTGACTAAACCGTAATATAATGCTATTTTAATGTAGGAAATTTTGTGAAACTTTTTGGAGTAAAATATGGGAATTGATGTGAAGTGGATATTGCTCCCCATTGTTGGGGCAAGCGCGATCTTCGTTGCTTTTATTGTCGGAAAGGAATCAGGCCGACGGGAGCTTCAGAAAGAGACCGTTGACGCCGTAGTTGCAGTTAGATTTGCACCCATCGAAAACGACAAGATCATCGTTCGGCCTGTCACAGAAATTCTACGCGTTTCTGATCGAGTCACTCTCAACAAAAACGTAGCACCCATCAGCGATCTTTTCAGGGACGGAGACTTTCTGTTCGTAAGTCCGCAGGTGCCAGACGGCGCCGTCATCCGCCTCAAAAAACAAAAAAACGGACATCACACAATTGAGTCCTTGAAGATCCAGTAGTCACATTTTTTGATATCGATCAATCGTACCTCTCATCACACTCACCCGGCCAATCAAACCGGGTTTTATTTTGCAAAATATTTGACTTTCTTTTCTCCAATTGTTAGTGTGCTTAATAGATGTTCTTACAAATTTTTTAAGCAACACAGGCGCCAGTTCCATCTCCCATGCCCAGCATGCCGGATGAAGGAGGCGCCTTTGTTGTATATGTAAAAACTTTTAAATAAACAAAAACCCCACGAAACACAACCGTGAGGTTTATGTTTCGTGGGGGGGGGGTCGCACGTAACTTTTAGGAGTAGGTAAATTCGAGCAAGCCGGTCCTGGTCTTGGTGGAATATTCACCAGCAACCAGAATTTCCTCGTTGCCCATTCGAGCACACTTACCCTCGATGAGCCAAAGATCCGGCTTAGAACCGCGCCGAACTGCACTGATGATGATTTCGGACGCAGGGGTATCTTCTTCACCCAAGCGGCCTTTGAAAGTGAACCCTACCTCATGATCAGTGCCATCAAACAAAGAAAGCATCAGATCAAACTTGGAGGGACCGGTAGAAATCCGGAAAGTTTTCTTAGTAGCCATACGGCTGCTCCTGTAAAAGAACGTTTCTGATAAGCGCAGAAACCACGCTCTTATTTGAACCTCCGAGGCTCAAACGACTTATTCATACGAATAAGAATCTTTTAATAGTATAGCACAACTGATTATATAAGTCAAGCATTTTTACGGCTCAATTTAAGCTTGAAATTGCCAATGATTTTTAAACTGTCAGAAATAGAGTATATAAAAACCACTAGTTTGAGGGACTAACGGAGCGCGACTGGCGCGAGTTGGAAGGCAATTTTCAGCAGAAAATTGACCTGTGCCCTCAAACTAGTGGTTTTTATA
>DMQX01000073.1:2938-3221 GCA_003455555.1 Candidatus Tayloriibacteriota bacterium | reverse complement strand
AATGGTCCAAAAAGAGGTAGCACATCGCGTCGTGGCAAGAGATGGCAAGGAAAGTTTGCTTTCACTTTCAGTAAAATGCTACGGTACACCAAAATATGTCCTGACCGTCCAGAAAAAATATTTTTCGCCGATGCCCAATGTGGATTCAGCCGTCATATCGATTGAAAATATTTCGCGAGCTTTCTTTAACGATATTTCTAATGGCACTTCGAACAGCCTTTCTGAAGAGCAATTTTTCAAACTAATTAAAGCCGGCTTCGCTCATAAGAGGAAGGTGCTAATC
>DMQX01000073.1:0-2702 GCA_003455555.1 Candidatus Tayloriibacteriota bacterium | reverse complement strand
CTCATAAGAGGAAGGTGCTAATCAGCAATCTAGAAACAATCGCACCTAGAGAAAGGTTACAGACAATCTTTGCCGACCTAAAAATTTCCGAAAAGATCCGGGCCGAGGATCTGCAGATCGGCGATTGGAAAAAGATCGCGCTCAAAATCGCAAAATAGATCGACTTACATCGGAGGCGCCGGAACAAGTGCGGAACCAACCTCAGTAATAATGCCATCTTCGCCTACCATAGGTATGCATGCCGGACCAATCCACATCCAGCAAGCTCCGTCTTCTTCGGGCACTGATGGTATAAATTTACCCATATGCCAAGTTTTGAGTATAAGCGGATCAAAATAGAGTAAATTTTTGGAGAATTCCGGCACATAGGTCAAAACGCCTGCCGGGAAATAGTCAAGAGGGGACGCTGGAAAATAATATAAGTCGACAGTGCCGCTGCATGTACAGGGCACGTAAGCCGCGAGATATCCTCCGTAGCTAAGTCCAATCGCGCCAAGAGGTTCCTCAACTTGTGCCTCGCTTTTTTTTACTTTTCCGGTAAAACCGGCCCAAAAACTTACACCAACAAGCAACAGCGAACACAAAACAATTAACAGATTTTTTTTCATATAATCAAAATAATGCTAGATTTGTTATCCGAAACATTACTTCCCACAACAACACGTAGATCAATTTTGACTTTTGTGCCTTTCCTCATCACTTTTAGGAGATCTGGTCTGACGAGATCCCTTGGCTTGAATGTGATTTTTTTGCCATCTGACGAGATGTCACTTAAAATGCCGAATGCGGAAATTATGCTGTTCTTGGAAGAACTAAATCCACTGCCGGTTATAGTCACAATTTGATCCAAAGACACAATCACAGGTAATGCTTCTGACACGATGGGTCCGCTACCGCTTTTTTTTGTTGGCTTTGGTAAAAAAGAACTGAGACGTTGAAATTCTTGCGCCTGGATTGCCGCACTTATGAATCCGGCAGCTGTGCTCGTCGAAGTCTTTACATCAACATTTGTCGTCACATTTTGAACGGATTTTTTTGGAACCAGAGCATTAAGTTTGGCGCGGGTTGCTGCTCCGACAAAACCAGTAGGGGAGGCCACACCACTCGCCACAAGAATCTCTTGGCTAAACTTCTGCTGAAAACGCATTACCGCTTGTTGGGTTAGTAATCCGAAATAGGTTGTCTCCTGGCCGACAGAACCGGTGCCGCTTTGGGCGACAACCGTATCTGAACTACTGTTTAATAATATCTGCAACTGTTTAACATCCTGACTGTCTGCGCCCAAACGCAGATTATTTGAAAAAACATATGCAGGTATTTCAATGGTAGAGGAGGAAATACTCGAAGTCGATGAACTATTTTGTGCCGAGACTTGCCCCGAGAGAACCGAGCCACTCAAAAATGCGACTGCGCAGGCACAACCGATCATTAACAGCGCCATCTTTTTGTTCATTTATATATTATATCATGATAGAATATATAAATGTTACCAAGCAAAAAAATTCTCGTTGTTTTGGCTTTACTCATTATCGGAATCGGAGCATTTGCCTGGTATGGTTATAACAAAAGTTCAAATACTTTCTATGCCAATAGCGGCAACAACCAAAACCTGCTAGCCATCGCATCCAGCACGGACCAAAATGCAGCCGTTTCTCAAAAAGACAGCGACAACGACGGTCTGCCGGATTGGGAAGAAGCCCTCTATGGAACCGACCCTCATAACCCGGACACGGACGGCGACGGCACTCCAGATGGAGCCGAAATTGCAGCGGGCCGAAATCCATTGATAAAAGGGCCTAAGGACGTAATAAATAAAACCCCGACCGCAGTTGTGGATAGTGCAACCTCCGAAAAACTTACCCTAACTGACACTTTTGCTCGTGATTTTTTCCAAAAATATATAGCGCTTAAACAATCTGGTACTGTGATTAACCCAGACAACGTTGACCAAGTAGCTTCTGATTTCCTGAGTTCGGCAACTTTACCTACAATCGACGCAAAACAATACACTTCGAGTGACTTAAATTTGACTGATTCCGATAAAGACAATTTGCTGGTTTACCAAGGTTTAATGGTGGATCTATATAACAAATTCTGGCCAGGTGGACAGACTAGTGAGGCTTCGATACTCCAAGATGCCTTTACAAACAACAACGCCTCGGCTCTAACCCAGCTAACACCATTAATTTCCGCCTATCAGAGCTTACTCCAAAACGCTTTAACCACACCAACACCAAAATTAGCGGTTTCATTACATCTTGGAATTGTTAATAGCCTAAGTACTTATATCAAAACTTTAAAAATGATCCAACTTTCTTTTTCTGATCCTCTGAGTGGTTTGGTCGGCTTGAACGCATTCGAAACTAACCAAACAAACCTGGCCGTCAGCACGACAAATCTGACTGTTTTTCTTATCAACAGTTTGAAGTAATTTTTCTATAGGTTATAAAAAGATTATGAGATATAATATGTAGCGTATATATCTCTATCAAAAAAATGAGACCCTACGTACATTTTAAAACATACCAAAAAGTGATAAGTATGGTCTTGGTTGTGTGTTTTATTATTATACCTCTGACATATCTTACCCAACCACAAGTTGTGGAAGCGACCTGCACGCCAATTCACATAAAAATTCCACCAAATCCATTAGCGGTTCTCACTGATGGCTGTCTCTTATACACATCTCCGAGCCCACGAGA
>DMQX01000066.1:3464-6996 GCA_003455555.1 Candidatus Tayloriibacteriota bacterium | reverse complement strand
CGGAGATGTGTATAAGAGACAGGATAATAATCAAACAGAGGTTTGTAAGAACTGCCAACAAGCTCCGAACCTTTAAACTTTTTCTCGACAACATATTCGCCTTTTATCGTAGATAATCGACTTTCGGCTAGAATAAGTTTGGAAACACTCTGCTCTTTCTCTCCCTCCTTTTCCTTCACGGCGATCTGCACGTACCCGATCTCAGGATTTACGGCCAAAGCAAAGTTGCCAGGCAAAGTCCAAGGCGTCGTCGTCCAAGCCAGCAGAAAAGTGTTTGAAACATCATTTCCTTTTTCATCTTTCAACTGAAATTTTAAATAGACAGAAATATCAGTAATGTCTTTGTAACCCTGATTGACCTCAAAATTCGAAAGCGTCGTGCCGCAGTGAGGACACAGATGCATCGACTTGTAGCCTTCGTACGCCAGTTTCTTGTCGAAAAGTTCTTTAAAAGACCACCAAACGGACTCAGTGTAGGTCGAATCCATGGTCATGTAAAAATTGTCCATGTCTACCCAACGGCCGAAACGTGGAATTATTTTTTTCCAGTCACTGTAATACTGCAGCACGCTTTCGCGGGCCGCTTTATTAAACTTGCCAATGCCGTACTCTTCAATATCTTTTTTATTTTTTAGGCCCAGGTCTTTTTCGATCAGGTTTTCGATCGGTAAGCCGTGACAATCCCAGCCCCAGCGACGGTTCACATGGAAACCTTGCATGGTTTTGAAACGAGGAATCACATCCTTCATAGTCCCAGCCAAAATATTGCCATAATGTGGCAGACCAGTGGCAAAAGGCGGCCCATCATAAAAGGTAAACTCACCTTTTGGCGAATCTTTTTGCAAAGACTTCTCGAAGATTTTGTTCTTTTCCCAAAAAGCCAGTATCTCCTCTTCACGAAGTGCTATTACGTTTTTTTCCTTTTTAACTTTCTCTGTCGCCATATAATGAACTACATACTAGCATTTTTACCAATTTTATAAAAGAAACGCCCCGCGGTACACATACCGCGGGGCGTCGACCAATTAACAAACTCACACTTTCACCAGGACTTTTTTGTACATTCCCGGCACCGTGAGCTTGAGTTCGATGTAAATTCCTTCAAAAATACCCTTGTTCTTCGAAGCAAGGTACCCAACATGTGGATCGGCCCTAAGTACCTGTGGTTGATTTTTCCAGTCCAAATCCCAGCGCGTTTGACAGACATCCAGAACCTCCTCAATTCTGATCTCCCTGTCCGATCTTCTGGTGGAATCACGAACCAGACGCCTGACCGCAATTCTGCCCTCCAGAGACAAACGCCATATCCGAAACTTCCGGTAAACCTTCTTCACATCTTCGTAAGGAACCACGCCTTTCAAAGGACACTTGTCAGTGTTCATAAGAACCTCCTGTTAGGGCCACTTCTATGTCTAGATTACCCTTGCAGGTAAAAACCGTCAACTACATTTTTTCCGGCACAGAAATACCGAGTAATGACAAACCATGAACCATAATTTGCGCAAACCCTTTGGTCAGAGCAACTTTATACGAAGAGTATTCGTCAGTCGCATCAACAATTTTGTTTACGGCATAATAGGAATTGAAAGCGCCGGCAAGTTGGATCAAGTACGTTATGATCTGCTGCGGCGCCAACTGCACGGTGGCAAATCTGACAACGTCAGGATACCGGGCGAGCAATTTTTCAAATTCGGAAACGGTTTTAGGAACATTGTCTGCGGAATCATCAACAAAAGTTGATATCCCCTCTTTCTCGGCTTTATTCAGAACCGATTGCGCCCGCACACTACTGTATTGCAGGTAGGGTCCGGAATCACCCTCAAACGAAACGGATTTTTTAATATCAAAAATAATATCCGAGCCGGGAGATTGCTTAAGGATAGTGTATTTTATGGCGGCGATCGCGACTTTTTTTCTGATCTCAGACTTCTCTTCATCCGAAAGTTCTCGCTTGGCAATCTTTTCATCAACTAAGTCTTCGATAGATCGAATAAGAGATTCACCAGTTACAACTTTGCCGGTTCTGGAAGACATCTTGCCTTCAGATAAACGTAAAAAACCGTGTGAAATATGACGCATCTTGTTGGCGACCGAAGGAAAGACGAATTCAAAAACCTTAATCATGACTTTGAAATATTCATTCTGTTCGTTGGCAGTAACTATTATACAAGTGTCAAAATCATAGCTTTCCAATTTTCTTTTAACCAGTCCGAGGTCCTTGGTCTCATAGGTCGCGAGCCCTTGGGAATTTACAAAAACTCGAGTATGTAAGCCATATTTTTCACCTTTAAAAACGATCGCACCTTCACTTTTTTCAAAAACACCTTTAGCTAAAAATTCCTCAACCAAGAATAGGCCGATCGGAGCCATTTCACTTTCGAAAAACTGAAAGGAAAAATTGACACCAAGCAAAGCATAGATCTTTTCAAAATATTTCAGACTTTCTGACTTGCCCCAATCGTACAATTGCGAGATCTTTGGATCTGATCGTTCGTAGATCTGTTTATTGATTTCCTTGATCTCTAGTTGTGCATTTTTATCCTCTTCATAAGCTGTAGCGCCTGTTGCGTACACTCGACCAAGGTAAGCTATCACTTCCTCCTTTCCGTCGTATGGCTCATGCAACATGCCCCAAACAGATTTGGCGACATGGAGGCCAACATCTCCGCCGTAACTAACACGCTTCACTTCAGCGCCACCGTTCTCCAGTAGACGCGAGATGGACTCACCGATCGAATGATTGACCAGATGACCAATGTGAAAAGGTTTGAATGGATTGAGATTGGTGTGCTCGATCATGATCTTTTCATCCTGATGCAAATTATTTTTACCGAAGCCGCTACCCTCTTTCAAGACTTGCTGAACATTTTTTACAAAATACTCACGCTTCAAATGAAAGTTAACGAAACCAGGACCGGCAATATCGATTTTTTCTACGTCAGATAATTTTTGGCCGAGCAAATTCTCAACAATTTTTTCGGCTAAGGCTTTAGGATTTTGCTTGGAAATTTTGGCGTGAACCATGGCCACATTACTGCTCAGATCGCCATGCGCAAAATCGGTGGGATATTCCAATGAAAAATCCGCCGGTTCAATGCCGAGGTCCACCAAAGCGTGGCCGATAACTTTTTGTAAGCGCTGTTTTATCATTTATTCAATAGCATATTTAATACTAACCTATTTTCCGGCTTATTTCTTGCCGGTACTACCGAATTGTCCGAGTCCGCGAGCACTGTCAGACAATTCCTTCACCTCTTCAATGTCTACTATCTCCACCGGCAAGATCACTAATTGAGCGACCTTATCGCCTTTTTCAAAAGTATAAGGCACAACACTCAAATTAACCAAATGCACATTATATTCGCCGCGAAAACCGGCGTCAAAAACGCCACCCATTGTATGCAGGCCCGCCTTTGAAATACTGCCTTTATCCTTGATGATACCGGCATAGCCGACCGGAAATTCCAAAGCAAAGCCATTGTAAAATCGATGATGCTCGCCGGGTTTAATGGTTACCTGTTCAAGCGAATAC
>DMQX01000066.1:0-3312 GCA_003455555.1 Candidatus Tayloriibacteriota bacterium | reverse complement strand
AGCGAATACAAGTCGAGTCCAACATCACCAGGATGCGCGTAGCTGGGCAATTTTGCCTCAGGATTCAGACGTTTTATTTTAAGACTAATTGCCATTTTTTTCGGTAAAAACTTCGATACACAAGACATTGGCGTCATTAATCATAACGAGCCGTCCATCTGTTGTTTCAAACTTTGTGAATTGTCCTTGTCGAATAGTTTCAGTTTTAATGCCCGGAATAGTTTTCTTTGCCCCGCCGATAAAAGTTATGATTTGAGTGACAATACTGCCTTTTGCTTCAACTGATGACCTTAAATCTATTTTTTCAAAAGTTTGTTTTGCCATGCTATTTTTTGCCGCGTAGGACTTTATCAATTTTTTTAGCGATCACGATCATATCTTTTTCGCGCTTGCCGCGAGTAGTTTCAGCTGCGGTACCAAGCCGAATTCCCGAAGGATCCATCGGGCTACGAGTTTCATTTGGAATTGTGTTCATATTCACAATGATCCCGGCTTTTTCCAAAAGGCTACTGGCCACACTGCCGGCAATGCCTTTGCCCATCATCCAAGTATCCATCAAGATCAAATGGCTGTCGGTACCACCCGAAACAATTCTCCAGCCGAGTTTGGCCAGTTCTTCCGCCAGCACAGATGCGTTCTTTTTTATTTGGTGAGCGTATTTTTTAAAGTCTGAAGTTGAAGCTTCCTTAAGGGCAACAGCGACTGCGGCGATCTGGTTCATGTGTGGACCACCCTGCATACCTGGGAAAATTGCTTTGTCGATTTTTTTACCTAATTCTCGCTCGTCATTTTTGGCAAAAATCAAAGCTGCGCGCGGACCCCTCAGCGTTTTATGAACCGTAGTCGTCACGATATCGGCATATTCAAATGGCGACGGATATGCGCCGCCGGCGATCAACCCAGCGATGTGCGACATATCAACCATGAGCAAAGCGCCGGCGGCGTCAGCGATCTCTCGAAACTTCTTGAAATCAATAACTCTAGGGTATGCCGTGAAGCCGGCGACAATGAGCGCAGGTTTTTCTTTTATGGCAGCGGCCTTGATTGCCTCATAATCAAGTTGTTCGGTTTTCGCATCTACGCCATAAGGTACTTGTTGCCAAGCTTTGCCCGAGATCGAAACCTTGTGACCATGAGTAAGGTGTCCGCCATGCGAAAGACTCATTCCCATGATCTTGCCGCCGATAGGCACCAGAGCCAGATACACTGCCACATTGGCTGGTGAACCGGACAGCGCCTGCACATTAACATGCCATTTTTCGGGTGAAAGTTTGAAAAGTTTCAAAGCTCGCTTCTGAGCCAAAAGCTCAATCTTGTCAGTATAAGTCTGGCCGCCATAATAACGGTGACCAGGGTAACCTTCGGCGTATTTGTTGGTGAGCTCAGAGCCTAGCGCATCCAGCACATCCTGCGAAACAAAGTTTTCTGACGCGATCAAATTGATAACTTTTTTCTGTCGCTCCTTTTCCGACTTCATAAGCTTACCGATTTCTTTGTCTTTCATGGCAGTTGCGCATCAATCGCGCGGTTACTGAATAATTCCTAAAGGTAGTGTACCCTAACTAAAGTTTAGCATAAAAAAAGGAGGCGTTCGCACTTGACGAACGCCTCTTCAGCAACTGAAATTTTTCGGCCTTTTAGCGCCGAGGACGATTTCGCGGGGTCACATACCGCTCGTGCTTCGCACGCCGTTTAGCCAACCGATCCTGCCGGCACCGAACATTGTACTGGTAAACCCTCATCTGGAAACCTCCGTGAAAAGAAACAAGGAATCCCAATTACTTCTTGCGTTGCGGAACCTGTTCAGGTTTCGCTTCCGGTTGACGCTCCGTTTTAGGCGAGTCACGGCGACTTGCACCAAACCGGCGTCGGCGGCGCTCGTTAGCTGCCCTATGAAACCTCTTCATTGCCATTCACGATCCTTCCACAAAAAAGATGTGCTGTTCCTAAAATATAATAGCCCGCCCGCACCCAGCTCGTCAATACTATGAAAAATAATCCTATGCTACAATTTAGTCATGAAACCATATAATGAACGCACGGTTGATACACAGTATCAAAACTTACTCAGAGAAATTATTGAAAAAGGCGTACGTACTCCAAGCCAGCAAGGCGTCGACGCGATCACCCTTATCGGACCAAAAAATCTGCATTTCAAACTCGATAACGGCTTCCCTCTCATCAATGAGCGAAACATGGCGCCAAAAGTTTCAGAAAATTTGCCGGTAACGATTTGGCAACAAGCCATCGGAGAAATTTTAGCGTTCATTAATGGTGCTCGAACTCAAAAAGAATTAGAGAAATTCGGCTGCTTCTGGTGGCGCTGGTGGGTCACGAAAGAAAAGTGTGAAAAGCGCGGCCTCGAGGAAGGCGACCTCGGACCTGGTTCATACGGCGCGGCTTTCCATGACTTTCCTACAGCCGACGGCGAAACCTACAATCAATTCAAAAACATTGTGGAACAGATCAAGGAATTCCCACATCTGCGTACCCATTTCATCAGTCCTTGGATCCCTCAATATACGATCCGAGGCAAAGGCAAACAGCAAAAAGTTGTGGTGGCTCCATGCCACGGCTGGATCCACATCCGCGTTATTGAAAACAAATTAACTTTGCACATGATCCAACGTTCGTGCGACGTACCTGTCGGTCTGCCTCAAAACCTGATCCAATATGCGGCCCTGGCTTTGGCTATTGCAAAAGTAACCGGTACCGAAGCTTACGAATATGTTCACAGCTTTTCCGACGCTCACATATACGTCGATCAAATGCCGGCGGTCGAAACGATGTTGGCTCGTGAACCGCGCGCTTTACCGACTTTAAAATTAGTTGGAGACAAGAAAGATCTATTCGACTTCCGTTACCAAGACTTTGAACTTTCCGACTACAATCCGCACCCTGGCATCAAAGCTATTCCAGTCGCTATTTAATCAACCAAACATGATCTCCATAATTTCAGCTGTCGCCGAAAACGGCATAATTGGCAAAAACAATAAACTACCGTGGCAACTGCCTGCAGACCTCGCCTATTTCGCCAAAACTACGAGGGGCGCGACCGTAATCATGGGACTAAACACCTTCAAATCGATTGTTTCAATCATTGGCAAACCTTTGCCAGGCCGAAAAAATATTGTGATCGCCCTGGAGAAAGACTCAACCCTACTCGGTTGCGAGCAGTACACTTCTATTCCAGAAGCTTTGGATGCGGCCAATAAAGAACCGATCAGTGCCTTTATAATTGGTGGCGCAAGTATTTACGCGCAGACTATTTCTCTGGTAGATAAGCTCTATATAACTCGTGTGCATGCAAAT
>DMQX01000100.1 GCA_003455555.1 Candidatus Tayloriibacteriota bacterium | reverse complement strand
AAATTTTATGGAAAACACATCAAAAAGAAATCAGGTTGCATCTGCTCTGGGCATTATTCAAATCATAGTTGCACTGGCGACAATTGCGCTCTCTGTATATTTCTACCAAAATTTTCCAGCTAGAGTTCCGATTCACTGGGATATTAATGGAGAAGCCAACAATTGGGGTTCGCGAGAGTTTGGCGCCTTTTTGCTCCCGGTTATTATAGTTGCAATATATTTTTTGTTCGGAGTGCTGTCCAAAATAGATCCACGCAAGGAGCGTTATGTGGAGTTTGCTAAAGCGTATTCCATCATTAAAACTTCGCTCATGCTGGTTTTTTCCGCAATCTACATTGTTACCAGTTTAAATGTTCTAGGCTACGCTGTGCCGATAATTTTTTGGATCCCGTTCATTATTGGCGTACTTTTTATAGTGTTGGGCAATTACTTTGGAAAGATCCGTAATAACTATTTTGTCGGCATCCGCACGCCGTGGACCTTGGCTAATGAAGAGGTTTGGAATAAAACACATCGATTAGGTGGAAAGCTATTTATTATAGGTGGAGTGGCGATGATGTTTATGGGTCTTATTCCTGCCACTTTGCGATTGCCGATCCTCGTGGCGATTATATTGTTAATTGCTCTTGTGCCGATGGTTTACTCGTACGTGCTGTACCGTAAAACTAAAACATTGGGGTAATCTGCGTTAGAGTTCCGCTGTGTGGCGTAATTTAACTGGCAGGAGTATAGTATGGGTATAGCTTAAATTAAACATTTAAATATCCTACCCATGCAACAAGATTCGAAAATATATCTAATTTCCGGGCTAATTATAGCTGTGGCAGTGATTGGATCCGTCGTATATTTCGCTAAAAATAACACCGGTTCAAGAGAGCTTGATTCTTTCGCGACCTGCTTGAAAGACCAAGGTGCTGTATTCTACGGCGCTTTTTGGTGTCCTCATTGCCAGGCGACCAAGAGACTTTTCGGCAAATCGGCTGACAAACTGCCTTATGTTGAATGTTCGACTCCCGATGGAAATGGCCAAACGCAGATTTGCACCGATAAAAAGATTGAAAGTTATCCGACTTGGATCTTTAAGGACGGCTCAAAGCTTAACGGAGAGCAGACACTGCAGGCCTTGTCTGAAAAAACCGGCTGTCCGATCAATACCAACGTAGCGTCAAGTACGCCTGCCAACAGCGCGACTTCTACGTCGTCTTCCGTAGTTTCAACGACAACTCAAAAATAAACATGGCTTCATTTACTGCAATTTTAAATCTGCTCGCCGCGGCTTTTACCATCGTGTTGCAGATTGTGACGGTGCTGGTAATTCTTTGGTTCATGTTTTCAAAGAATCGGGCCAATGATCGATTTTTGAAACTCGTTTCTCACAACGCCTACATTTTTGGGTTCCTTATAACTGTCAGTGGAATGGTCTTGAGTTTGATATATTCAGATGTTATTGGATATGTGCCATGCACACTCTGCTGGTATTCAAGGATTTTGCTTTACCCGGAAGCTCTTTTGTTGGGATTGGCCTTGTGGAAAGAGGACCGTACGATTACTGACTACATAATCGCGCTTTCTGGATTCGGCGTTATCCTGGAGATATATCAGAAATATTTGGAACTCGGCGGCAATGCGTTTATTCCATGCCCGGCGAGCGGGCCTTCGTGTTCAAAGATATATGTTCTGGAATTCGGATACATCACGATACCGGTCATGGCTCTCACCAGTTTCACTTTTATTTTTGTGACCATGTTGATACATAATTACATAACCAAGAGGAACTCAAGATAAGTATAAGTTTGAAAAATTACACCGACTATAATCTTTCGCCAATTTTTTTACTGAGAAATCTGCCTAGGCCGTAAATAAGTAGGACAACTAGAATGCCAATACCAATTATCGCAACATCGCGAAAACCTTTGTCTATGGTTGTGTAAATATTTCCGAAAAGATAACCAACTGAAAGTAATACGCCTGTCCAAATGAGTTGTCCTGAAACGTTGAGCAACATGTATTTTTTAAAAGGTACTTTGGCCATGCCAGCCGTGATGAGTGTTACCAGCGCAAAGCCAAACCCCATAGTGATTTTGGAAATAAACAGGATCTTGTTGTGGTGCTTTTGGAAAAGTTTTGTGACTTTTTGGAGGGCTTCTTCGGTGACACTGAAAAACTTGCCGAACCTTTTTACAAAATGGATACCCCAATATCGTCCTACGCAATACCAGCCGACATCGCCGATGAGATCGCCGGCGGTAAGTGCCGCGTAGAGGGGGATCAAATCAAAAGTGCCAAAACGCAATAAGAAACCGCATAAAACCATCACGATCGGACCTTCAACTATGGTTAATGGGATGATTAGAAAATATCGGTAGGTGATCAGGTATTCGAGGACGGTTTGGATGTGCATAAAAGTATTCTATATACTATACTATATCAATATGACTACAGTAAGCGTTGTTATCCCCGCGTATAACGAGGAAAAATATGTCGGAATACTTTTAGCTTCTCTTCAAAAATTATCCGAAGAAAATATTATTGAAATACTGGTCGTTGATAACGGCAGTATAGATGGAACAAAAGAGGTTGTACGAGCAGCAAGTTTAAGCGCCGATGGTTCGGGCCACAAAATACGTCTTATTGAAGAGCCAAGAAAAGGTGTGGCATGGGCTAGATCAAGAGGCGCAAGTGAGGCACGCGGCGAGATCATTGCTTTTCTTGATGCAGACACATATGTAAATGAGAGGTGGATTAAAAAAATGCTCAAGCTGTTTTCGAGGTCAGAGGTGGCGTGTATCAGCAGCCCGACCTACTACTATGACCTTGGTTTTATAGCGCGAATATCGGCGCATATTTATTGGTTCTTTGCTTCTTTTATTGTTTCAAAGATCGTTGGTTATATGGGTAACTTTGCCAATTTGGCTGTGCGTGCTGAGGCATTTAAGAAGATTGGCGGCATTGATACATCGATAGTGTTTTATGGAGACGATACAAATATAACCCGCAGATTATCAAAGGTTGGCAAAGTAGTTTTCGCTTTCAATTTTTTTGTTTATGGATCTGGACGGCGTTTTGGTGAGCAGGGAATGCTCCGGACTACCTGGCAGTACGGGGCCACATATTTTTCAGAGGTCTTCTTTCACAAAGTTAGTTCCAAAGGTTATACTGAAGTGCGCTAAATTAAGAATGATCATATGAAATTAGCAATAAAAGCAGGATTAAAGCGAGCATTTAATAAGAATAGGGTTCTGTGGCGAGAGCCAAGTTTTGTGTTATCAGTAATAATTGGAATCGTCAGCTTGTGTCTGGCGTTCGTGGCGAATTATTTTGCTGGTTCGTTTGCGTCTAGATCAGTCAGTAGTTCTGTCACCGATATTATCTTGGATAATACCCGAGTATGGAACGTGACTTTTCTGTTTATTGAAGGTCCTTTGATTTTTTGGGGTTTTATCGCTGTTTTGTTAGTCGCCGAGCCAAAGAGAATACCTTTCACTTTAAAGAGTTTGGCCCTGTTTACTGTGATAAGATCAGTATTTATAACACTGACTCACCTGGCTCCATTTGCGACACGTCTCGTGTTGCCGACCGACAATCTACTGGATATGTTCTCATTCGGTGGCGATTTGTTCTTTTCGGCCCACACGGGCGCACCATTCCTCATGGCTTTGGTCTTGTGGGATCATAAATATATCCGCTTGATTTGCCTCATTTCCTCACTTGTTTTCGGCTTGGTGGTTCTGCTCGGGCACTTGCATTATTCGATAGATGTATTTGCGGCTTTCTTTATCACTTACACCATTTACCATATGGCAGTGTATTTTTTCAAAAAAGATTTCGATTTGCTTAAAGCTTATCCAAATATAAAAGTATTATGAAAAGTGAAAAATTAATATACATATTTGCCGGTGCGGTCTTCATGGTTGGTGTTTTGTTGGCTGGTTTTTTTGGCAACGGCTTTTCACCAAAAAAGCCGATTAAGCAGCTCTCATTGCCACCC
>DMQX01000002.1 GCA_003455555.1 Candidatus Tayloriibacteriota bacterium | reverse complement strand
CTGATTTGCAATTTTTTAGAATATTTTTGATTGTGTTGAAAGAATCATCGTTCTCAACAACTGACAACTCTGGGAACATTCTTGCCCTCATATCGTTATACTCAGATATCAAAAAATTCAGGAAATCCGGGTCTTTTCTTATAACTTTTTTAATACCAACAAAGCACATACAGATGACGAAATTCAACTTATCGCCGGGATCTTTTTTTATACGCTTTGGATCATAAATCATTGCGCCTTTTTCAATTGGCGTTTTTTCAAATAGGATTTTTGAATTTGGAATGATTCGAGATGAAGATTGTGGGCAAAGGAAATAATCCACTTGAATTAAGCCGGCTGGAGTATCGTAAATTACTAGTGAATACTTGCCTCCAAGCGGGAAATTTTGTTGAGCCTCGTGACATATGACAACTTTCCCAAAACGGTTATATATTTCAAACCGTTTCTCAATAACGTCGCCAACCTCGCCGTCTTTGAAAGTAAACCAAATATCAATGTCACTTAAAGTATCCCCGTCGTTTCTGGCTAATGAACCGAAAATGTGACCCTCGATGGCCGTTTCTTCAAAGAAATTTTTAATCGACAAAAGTAGTTTGTCTCTAGTTTCAATTAAACTTTTTGATTGTTCATGGTTCATTTTACCGTTCTGGACTTTTATGATACTTATCATTACTTCAGCAAAAAGAAAGAAAAGTAATAGTAGATGACAATCAATACGCGGATGGTGCTGTCGATACGATCTAGTGCCCCACCATGTCCGGGAATTAGACTGTTACTGTCTTTGACGCCGTAATATCTCTTAAACATGGAATTCATCATGCCGCCGGAAGATCCGAACACGCCGATCAGAACGGAAATTATGATCCAATGATACCAAGGCATGTAGGAAGCAACGGCAAATTGCATGACCCAGACGCCAGCCGCTGCGCCGATGATATGTCCGAGAATACCGATATAGGTTTTATTAGGACTCAAATTTGAAGCGATCTTGTATTGGTCCAAGATATCAAAATGATGAAATAGTTTCCCAAAAATATAGGCACCAATATCACTTAACGTTACTGCAAAGACGATCAAAAAAAGCAAAGACGAAGTATTGTCGAGCTGGCCATTGAGATGTGCCAAAAGTTCGATATGCGCCAGACCAAAAATTATCCAGATCGAAACATAGACCGCGACGGCGGCGTAATAAAAACCTTTCTCTGCGTCGTTTCTACGAACCGAAGTAAAAGCGATCGTGGCAAAAAAGAACAGGGGCAGCAGGACAAAGTGGCTGGTGAAAAACGCCGCAATGACAACGGTAATGAGCGCGAGCGCGGAAAGTAAGTAACCGTACACTTTAGGTATTTTGCCAATTCGTACAATTTCCCAGATCGCCAAGAACATGAAAAGAAAAACCACGGCCATGCCCGTCACCCAGCCAAAAAATATTCCTACGACATAGAGCGGCAACAGAACCAGCCAACCCAAGTAAATCAAGCCAACTTTCGAACTCCAAATACCCTTTAATTTAAACTTGTTCAACGCCCAAATGAGCACAAAACCCAGCGCGAAACCTAGGACGATTCTCCAGATAATATCGAAAAATATAGGATTATAAAACGGATTCAAAAATAACGGCGAGCCCATGAATGTCATGATCGTTTCAAAATATGATTAATTCGGACAAGCCTCTCGATCAAAGTGGCAACTGCACCAACTGTAATGACAATCAAAAAATAATCCCAGGACAGAACGTTTGGAAAAAAGTATGCCAAGATCGCGTATGCACCCAGATAAAACATTCGGTCGGCTTTGCCCATAACGCCAGCGTACATTCTTGAAGCGCCGACAGCTTTAGATAAAATACCGACATAACTTACTAGGATAACCAGCACGACTGTTAGAACAACCAGAAAAACATTTATTGATGGCACAAAAATAAAGGCACCAAAAATGATGGCGTCGGAGCACCGGTCTAAAAACTCATTCAGAACTTCTCCCATCGAACTTGAAACTGCGAGTTCTCGTGCAACCATACCATCGAGAGCATTAAGCGCTGTTCGGATCAAGGCAAATATCGGGATAAGAAAAATAAGTACGGGCCACTGCGGATAAAAAACAATAGCCAAAGCTATGACGATAGAAGCAATGACCCCTTTTATATTTATAATTGTCGGAGTGACATGGATCTTGAGGCAAAGATCGCGCGCCGGGATAAGCGTTTTTTGGAAATATGGTTTAATGCTGTAGATCATAAAGAAACAAGCCGATTATAAGATAATAGTATATAATTTTAAGCAACATGTCGACCATCATTATCATCGCGTTTTGTCTGGCTGCACTTACCGCTTTAATTATTTTGGCGCTTAAAAAACCGACCGGCATCGGCAATTGGTCACTCGATCAAGCTGTGCTCCCTTTTGCAGAAATAAACGGTGACATCATAACTTTGCACAACGTCCGCAATTTTCACTACCGTTCTACTTCTGACTTCACTCCGCAATATTATGATAAGACGGTTAAAATTTCCGATCTTTCATCCGTCGATTTTATCGTTGAGCCCTTTTCGGGTAGAAGAGGTGTGGCTCACACTTTTGTCAGTTTTGAATTCATTGATGGCAGCTATATTTCTATTTCTGTAGAAGTTCGCAAGAAACAAGGAGAGCATTTTGATGCGTTCAAAGGGTTATTTAGACATTTCGAGCTGATGTATGTAATAGCCGACGAACGAGATGTTATCCAGCTGCGCTCAAATTTTAGAAAAGATAACGTCTATCTTTACCCCATCAAAACAACTCCCGAGAAGATTCAAAAAATGTTCTTGGAAATGATCCAGCGCGCCAACAGCCTCAAGCAAAAGCCGGAGTTCTACAACACCATAACCAACACATGCACGACCAATCTGGTGCGTCACATTAATACCATTACGCCAAAAAGAGTTCCATGGAGCCTCAAAATTTTAATTCCGACCTATTCGGACAAATTAGCCTATGATGTTGGACTCATCGACAATTCCCTGCCTTTCGAACAGGTAAAGCC
>DMQX01000055.1:3249-3557 GCA_003455555.1 Candidatus Tayloriibacteriota bacterium | reverse complement strand
GTATAAAAACAAAGGTTGGGTTGGGGGGCCGGAGCTTGTTGAAAGAGATAATAGATCTAAAAAAGAATATCCAATATTTGATGATTTTAAGCAAGAAGTTTTGAGTGTGTGGCCGGGGGGTACGGGCGATGTAAGTGCCTGGTATCATGGAGAGTACAAAAAACATAAAAACTGGCCAGCTGTACCTAATAGGCTATATGAAAACAAAGGATGGATTGGTTGGTCAGAGCTTGTGAATAAAAAAAAGATTTGAAATCCTCAACTAGGCCAAAATCTTCCTCAACTCTCACATTCCTTCACAAATCGGT
>DMQX01000055.1:0-3119 GCA_003455555.1 Candidatus Tayloriibacteriota bacterium | reverse complement strand
CCATATAATAAATGTGATATTATCACACTAGATTTTTCGTGGAATTTCGAAAGGAAATGAAATGGATAAATATTGGTTCAGGAAAGGAATCACGGACTTTTTGAACAGTATGTGTTCACCCAGAAGCTCAGTGACAAAAACAAAAAAGAAAGAGGCCGACGGTTCAAAAACTTCCACTTATGATGGTGGCGAATGGACGGCTGTGAGCAACTATTTTGGCCACAGACTGAATCGAGTCGGTAGACTGGTCGTCTCTTACCGTGGCGAGGTCGTTATGGTAAAACAGTACCATGCGCACGCTATCGATGAGATTGACTCCAGCGCTTTGTCAAAGTTTGTTGAGACGGTTCGGATGGGCGGATCACACCAAAGTTTCGGAGAACTGAAGTTCAGAAAGGATGGACGACACCTTAATGATGTAACATGCATTCTGGAGGAAAAAGTTCTTCGAGGCTCAGAAGAGGTATACAACTGTTTTAACATCGAGACGTATCTGAACAGCGCTGCTTAGATACGGTTTACCCAATTTTTAGTTAACAGGGCCGCCATTTGAAAGGATGGCGGTTTTCCTTTGTAAAATTTCTTTTAATTTAATTACTTCCTCCACAAACCGGTTCCAAAACAAAAAGGGGTTGTCCATTATTTGACTTTATATATATTTGTGATATTGTGCTAACCGGACACGTTGTCCGAAACTGACGGAACGTCAGTTCTTTTACATCACTACGGAACGTAGGAGATATCGTATGAAGGCCAATTCTTCCAAGAACCGCGAGCTTCTAGACCAGTACCCATTCCTCCAGTCGATTCTCCTGAAGCGACTTGAGCCGATGGGTGGAATCGCCACACCGCAGGTCCACGATTTGAACATCAAGTTTCAGAAGGCGGACGGAGAGCTCATGTTTCGTCGAGCCGACAATGTTGGTCTCGGCGAAAATTCCTCGCTGTTCAACATCAGTGGACCTCACGAAAAACAAGCGGGGCGGCGTGCGGAATACATTTTTGCAGTCGGCAAAAACAAACAACTCATCAGCGAGTTGTGTTGGCCGAGAAATGACGCTGATCGGCGTGACCTCGGTCACGATGTCTATGCATGGAACGTGCTGTGGGCAACCAGAGACCATGCAAGTGAGTCATTCTCGGATTCGATCCATGATAAGGTTGAGTGGTTGGTTTGGGTGACCGTCGAAGCTTGGCACAAAGATTCAGGTTCGGATGAGCCACCTGAATACAGGTTCGGCGAGTTTTGCGAGCGTTTCGTTACCATCACGGTCTACGGCAAACCTAACTGCGGCTTCCACAAGTTGCAAGAGGAATCCAACCTTTATGAACATCTTTACTTGGACAGCAAAACGTTCATGAAGGCGTTGTTCGAAAAGAACCGTGATGTTACCGTGATCGGCGGTCGTGTCAATGAGCTGTGCCAGTTTTTTGCGGACGAGGTTTACTTCAACGGAATGAAGGCAATCTTGGACGGAAAAACTGTCCGCGGTGCATCAGGCCAATTCGGTCCTGTCAAAGTTTTGGCTGCTGAGATGTGCGGCTACCACCGCGTAATGCTCGAAGGTGCCAACGCTTGGATCAGTTACCAGATTCGTCCAGGCGAGAAGCATATGTATACCTTGGGCATGGGTGGCACTTTGCCTCAGCTACGGCAGATCACCAAGATGGTCATCAAGATGTGGAACAGCGACCCGAAAGCTCGCGAGTCGTTTAAACCCGACGACAAAGTTTCAGTAATGTAAGTACCGGCGTCACGAGGAGAAATCCTCGTGACGCCATTTTTTTATAAAACAATTGACGATACTGACGATGTTCCCGAAGTATCATTTATTCCAGAATATTCTTCAAAACCTCTAGATCTTGCTTGAATTGTTTCCAAAATCCGATCGGGTAGTCCACAAATGAAGTTTTGAAACAAATTAAAAGAACAGGTGTATAATGTACGAAGGCGATATGAAAGTTATTATGCGTAATTTTTGTTGTTTTATAATATTTAATATTCATGAATAAAAAAATAATTGTCGGAGTAGTTATTGTCCTCATTGTTGTTATTGCTGGCGTTGTGTTTTATAGCAGTAGTTCAAGCTCAACATTAACAACTACGCCGCCAGTTGTACTTCCAGATCAAACGGTTCCGATTGTATCTGATACGGCCAGTACATCACAGGTTTTGGCGTCTAGCACGGTATCAAACAAACAAAGCAGCGGAGACTTATTTTCTAAGTATAAATATTTCAGTAAAGCCCATGAGATCTTTCCTGTCCTTGCCGCTGACACAAAAAAGGCATTGGGGGCCTTTAGCTACACCAAGACAGACCTTGGCAACAACGTATATAAGTTTACTCTTGTAAACAATGCAGAGGGATACAAAGGTCAGAGTGTTGTGGTAAGTAGTGATCAGTCGGTGTACTTCATTGAACCCGCTTTGGGCGATGACAGCACATCGGAAGACTCTGTTACGACTGACGATCTTTTGGTGGCCGTTGATGCTCAAGGAAATATTCTTAAGTAGTAAAATCCATGAAGACTATATTGCGTATCGTAACAAACCCAGAAAATATAATAAGTTATGCACTCGGGTTTGTTGTTATGTGGTTTGGTTTGCATGAGATATTTTCGCCACAAGATTGGGTTGTTTTCGCACCTCCATTTTTAGGAGATGGAACATTTACGATTAGTTTGGTGGTGATCCATGGCATTGTACTTGTCAGTTGCGCATTACTTCTTTTCTTAAATATACATCGCCGAATTGCAGCAATAATTCTAACGTTAGTATTTATCGAAATTATCATTACACTAGTAACGCAATCGGGGCTTTCAGACATTGCGGTGCGGGATATTGGTTTGTGTGGTATGGCACTAGGTCTGGCTTTTACGAGTACATCAGAATTAAATAAAAAAAGGAATAGTTTGTGAACACTATATAGTAATTTTATATATGAGCAATGATTAAAAAATATCATGTCATCTCAGTGCTGACCGTTGCTTTTGTTATGGTTATTTTTGTATTTGTCGGTCGTCGTGCGCCTTTGAAATCGGAAACGATTTCTCATGTTTCTGCTCAAAATCAAACTCAAATTATAGCGACTTCAACTCCTGTCTCTTATACACATCTC
>DMQX01000051.1 GCA_003455555.1 Candidatus Tayloriibacteriota bacterium | reverse complement strand
ACTGTGACTCGGCATTTTCCGATATTTCACCGTTTTTATGCGCTTAAAGCCAAGTTATTGAAAATGAAAATGCTGACGTATGCAGACCGCTCAGCCAAGATCGGTAAGACCACGTCAAAATATGATTTTAAAAAAAGTGTCGATGTGTTATCCCGCGCTTTTGCCTCTGCAGACCCGGAATTTGAAACAATCTTAAAAAGATTTGTGGCGAATGGACAGGTCGATGTGTATTCCAAAAAAGGCAAAACCGGTGGCGCTTATTGCTCGTCGTCGACCGGCCTGCCGACTTACGTATTACTCAATCATGTCGACTCGGTTGGCTCGGTCATGACGTTTGGGCATGAAATGGGTCACGCGATCAATTCCGAGTTGAGCAAAAAACAAACGCCGCTTTACGAGAACTACACTATCTCAGTAGCCGAGGTTGCCAGCACGCTTTTCGAAAATTTTGTTTTTGAAGAGATTTTTAAAACGCTGTCAGAAAAAGAAAAAATTATTGCCCTGCACGACCGAATCCAGGATGATATTTCGACGATTTTCCGCCAGATCGCTTGCTTTAACTTTGAAACAGAATTACATCGAACGATCCGACTGAAGGGTTCGCTTTCAAAAGAAGAGATTGGAGCTCTGCTTAACAAGCACATGTCCGCTTATCTCGGGCCAAAATTCAAATTAACCGAGCTCGATGGGTACTTTTTCGTGAGCTGGAGTCACCTCCGCCGTTTCTTTTACGTTTATTCGTATGGTTATGGTCAACTCATTAGCAAAGCGCTTTATAAAAAATATCAGGAGGATAAAACTTACGTGTCTGAGATAAAAAAATTTCTCTCGACCGGCGGCTCCAAAAGTCCCGAAGACACTTTCAAAGATATTGGCATTGATACATCAAAACCGGACTTCTTTGTCAGTGGCTTAAAAAGTATTGAGGAGGATATAAAACGTTTAGAGAAACTGGTATAGATGTGCAGGTCTACGGGGCTTTTTCTTTTGGTCAAAATATGTAAAGATAGAGCTTATGCAACTTTCATCTGACCAGATCCGTTCGCGATACCTGGAATTCTTCAAAAAACGCGGTCATGCCATAATTCCTTCGGCTCCTTTGGTGCCCGAGAACGACCCGACAACTCTTTTTAATACCGCGGGTATGCAGCCTTTGGTGCCATTTCTACTCGGGGTAAAACACCCGCAAGGCGAGCGCATTGTGGATTGCCAAAAATGTGTCCGAACGGGTGACATTGACGATATTGGTGACAACCGCCATTTAACCTTTTTTGAAATGCTCGGCAACTGGTCGCTCGGTGATTATTTTAAAAATGAGGCGATAAACTGGAGTTTTGAATTTTTGACTTCAAAAAAAGAAGAGCTCGGCGAGCAAGGCCTCGGACTTGATCCAAAACGTCTTTATGTGACCGTTTTCAAAGGTGAGGATGGTATCCCGCGAGACAACGAGTCGATCGAGATCTGGAAAAAAGTTCTAACCGATGCTGGCTTGAAAGCCGAAGTTGCAAGTGATGATGAAGTTGTAAAAGACGATGTCCGCATTATTCCTCTCGGAGTCAATGATAACTTTTGGATTGCTGGTGCAACCGGCCCTTGCGGCGGAGATACTGAGATGTTTTATGATACCCGACCCGAGGAAGGTAAACTTGAAGGCAAATTTGGCGATCTGGTTGATTCATTCCGTCTGATCGAGGTCTGGAACGATGTTTTCATGGAGTTTAATAAAACAACGGAAGGAAAGTATCAAGTATTGGCAAAAAAGAACGTTGATACCGGCATGGGACTCGAGCGTACCACGGTTGTGGTGAATGGCAAACAAAATGTTTTTGAAACGGATTGCTTTGAGCCGATTTTAAATAAAATAAAGAGTGCAGCGAAATCGACAAATGAAAAGTCTGAAAGAATAGTCGCTGATCATATGCGAACTGCGACCTTCATGATTGCCGACGGTGTGGTGCCTTCAAACACGGATCGAGGATATATTCTACGTCGCATCATTCGCCGCGCAGTTCGTCATGCTGATGTGTTGGGTTTGTCAGAGACTACTTTGAGCGATTTAATCAATATCGTGGTTCAGAAATTTGAATCAATCTATCCAAATCTTGCCGAAAAACAAGATCAGATAAAAGAAGAGCTTCAAAAAGAGGAGAAAAAGTTTCGAGAAACTTTGTCACGAGGTATGAAGGAATTTGAAAAATTGAGTTCGACAAATATTTCAGGTACCGACGCTTTTACTTTGTTTTCTAGTTACGGTTTTCCGCTTGAAGTTATACTTGAACTAGCTAAGGAGAAAGTTATTTCTGTTGATGTTGGGTCTTTCGACCATGAGATGAAAAAACACCAGGAGCTGTCCCGAGCTAGCGCCGAGAAAAAGTTCAAAGGTGGCCTCGGCGATACCAGTGAAAAGTCTGTTCAATACCACACGGCGACACATTTGCTTAATGCGGCCTTGCGGCAGGTTTTGGGTACCCATGTTATGCAAAAGGGTAGTAATATCACACCAGAGCGTCTGCGTTTTGACTTTTCTCATGGCGAAAAAATGACTGATGAGCAGAAAAAACAAGTTGAATCGCTTGTAAACTGTTGGATTCAGACCAAACTACCTGTCGAACTCAAAGAATTACCAAAGATTGAGGCTGAAAAAGTGGCTATCCATTCTTTCAATGAAAAATATGCTGATATCGTCAAGGTTTATTCCATCGGCACCGAAGGCAACTATATCAGCAGAGAATTTTGCGGCGGGCCACATGTAAAAAACACCAGCGAGCTTGCCGGAAACTCAGAACAGGCGCCTCAACATTTCAAAATTCAAAAAGAGGAGGCTGTTTCAGCCGGAGTCAGACGAATTAAAGCTGTTTTGGAATAGATTACTCTTATCCCCAGTAAAATTGCTGACTTTACGCACAATCTTGCTATAATAGACTATATACATAGTCCCATCTGTTGGTTGACCGAGTTTAATTAGGGTGGGAGTATTAAAAACATGTTTTTTACAAAAAAGAAAAATGCCGAGGTGTCGATGGTTGTTGACATCGGGAACAGCAGCGTCGGCGTTGCTCTGGTTTCGGTTGAAAAAAATGTTGCTCCCAAGATACTTTTCAGTACACGGGTTCATATGCCGATGCAAAATAAACCCGAGAGAGAAAGGAAGGTTTTGAGCGTTACCTCAACTTTGGAAACGGTCATGAGTACCGTCATGAGCCAGCATATTCCAATACAATGCTCGCATATCTTTTTTTCAGCACCATGGTATATCTCCACGACGGAAGTTATTAAGGCTGAACACGAGACGCCCCAAATCTTCACACACCGAACAATTGAGCAGATTACGAAGGGTGTTGAGTCAAAATTAATGCACAGCACAGAACTGAAGAGTGAGTTGGTTGAGCGACGGATAATTAGAACCAAGTTAAACGGCTACGAAACGAGCGGACCAAATAATATGAAAGCCACGAGCGTTGAGGTTGTTTTTTATGCCAGCCTTGTGTCAAGTGACATTTTAGCCGCTGTAAAGCGGGTAATTGAAAAGCATTTCCATATACGGCACAATCAGGTGTCAACTTTTTCTTTGGCTGCCTGGAGTGCTATCACATCACTTATGCCGGAATATCGAGACTTTTTTATTGTCGATGTTCGCGGCGAAGAAACAGATGTGTCGCTGATCTCGAACGGCGTTCTGTTAAAGAACACGTCCTTTTCAAAAGGTAAAAACTCCTTGGCTCGGAGTGTGTCCGCTAGTGCTGGTCAATCACATAC
>DMQX01000003.1 GCA_003455555.1 Candidatus Tayloriibacteriota bacterium | reverse complement strand
TGCTCAGGAGTCTCGTGGGCTCGGAGATGTGTATAAGAGACAGCAACTCGTCTTGTCGAGTCTCTTCTTCTTGTGTCACCTTCTTTGGTTCTTTTTTCCAAATATACAGTTTGCTGCCAAGGTAGTATTTGGTAGCCGATTCCACTACGTCGATGAATGGTTTGCCGTTGACCTTGTAAAAAGCAAGTGCGGACGCAAAGCCCGCAAAAGGCAGCATCAAAGCTATAGTCAAATAAATAGGAAGGTACGCATTAACTAGAGCGTAAACTAAATAGCACAACGCTCCCCCGCCAGCTAGATAAATAAACTGCTTAATGGTAAGCGGTCCGAAAATCTTGTCCTCGATTTCGATAAATTGGGGAACTTGATATCGCATTTCTCTAGTATATCACAAAGATATTCTACTCCGCTGGTTCACGATACGGGTCAACCGTATATTTTTCCTGAGGTGGCATTTGTGTTGGTGCTTGGTGTTGGACCGGAGGGACTACTGGAGAGTTCTTCTGTGTATTTACAAAGCCCATATTGACGTTATTTAGGATTGGACCTCGAGAAGGTACCGCAGCGCTTGAGATCAAGATCTTCTTCTCCCCTTCTGGTAGATTGTGTTGGGCATCGAGAATTGGATTGGTACCAGCAGGATTAATTTTAGGTTGGATAATCGGTTTGGTTGGAATTGGATTCTCGATGTCATTAAGTACCCCGTCTTTGTTCAAGGTTTCGGCGCTCTCTTTTTCTGAGGAGTTATTTATGGCTTCGAGGTCATCCAATAGTGCCTTTATTTCAACGAAAATATTTTTCTCTATTTCATCAGAAATCGTTTTTGAAATTTCAGAGCTGATGCCGACAACGTTCTTTTGGATGTTTGCGGTTAGGTCCGAACAGTTTTCTATGCCAACCAGAACCAAAACAACCTCCGTTTCTAAGGCAGAAACCTGCTCAGCACCCAACTTGTTCATGGTAGAAATTAAGGTCAACTTTTGCGGCCATGTATTTTTTGCCAAATAGTCCCGCATCTCTTCCGGCAGATTTTTAATGTATTTTTTTAGGATTTCGGTCTGGTTTTCCATACTCTAGAAATTTAATTTGACTACGGCTTGCTACTTCCGCCTCCACCACTTCCTCCCCCTGTTTCACCCTCTTCTTTTTTAGGTTCTGGGGGCTTTTTTTCTTCTTCCTCCTCCTCTTCTTTATTTTCTTTAGCTAATTTGGACGCAGCTTCGGCTAATTGATCCTTTGTTGACTTGCCGATTATTTGTTTTCGTAGGGCTTCTGCCGCCGCATTACGTTTGTGGTGATCAGTTAAGATAATGTCAACAACATATTGGACTACACTCTTTGCTTTTTTTCCTGGGACTAATTTTGCGAAGGTTTCGCCATATCCCTTTTCTACCGCTTTCGCGTAGGCTTCCTGTCTGACTTTCGCCACACCCTTGAAGCTCTTTAATATCTCGTCTGCTTCTTTCTTGATTTCCACTTTTACTTGTTCATCGGTCCATTTATTGGCCTCTTTGATGGAGTTAACATGTTCTGTTGCTCGCCTTGTAGCCTCTTCTTTCGTGACACCCTTCAGTTCGTCTACCTGCTTCTGAGCCGCTTTTTTCTCTTCATCGAGACGTCCGCTTGTGGCTGCATCCCCGGCTGCTTTTTTGGTATTGATTAGGTCACCTTCTCGCTTCTTAACCGCTTCAACTTCAGCCTTACTGTCGTTCAATTCTTTTTCGACCTCTTTACCTTTGGTTGAACCTGCAAGTGGTGATGAGGAGATCTTTGACCACTCTATCTGAGCTTTTTCCGCCTTCAGTTCTGCTGCCTTGAGTTCTTCTTTGATCTTTGCGCCTTGCGACTCATAAGGAGCCTCGGCCAGTTTTTTGGCTTCATCCTGGGCAGACTTAGCTGCTTCCAACTTGACTTCAGCAGCCCGGACAGTAACTGGATCCGGCCCTAGTTTCTTACCGTCCTCCTCTACATCTTTTATATGATCTTTGTAAGCCTTTGTGTATCCACCTTTCCTGCCGCCAAAATCGTATCCAGCGACAGCATTAAGTGGTGTCTGGACTATGTTTCGTAGCATCGGACTATCTTTGGTGTATTCCCGTACGGACTGAGAATTGGCGATTCTCGATGCGAGTCGTCCGACCGTTTGTCTCCCAACAAAGCCCCTTACCGAGTTCGCTGCTTTTATTGTCTCCTTCGAGCCACTGGCGCCGAGTTTCTTTGATAGGGCCAAGCTGTACCACAACAATGCAATAACAATTATGTAGTTCGCGAGTAAACCGAACATGCCTTTTATATTTGAACCGTCAAGCAGGCTCATGAAAGATGCGTCATTTGCCGTTAGAACGGTTTGGAGGGCTTTAGAGGTTATGACTTTCATAACGACCCACAAAAACATGAAGTAGACGGGAGCGAAGATCAATTGGGTCATCAGTCGCTCCCACCACTCTTTCCAATATTTGCTTGTACTAGGCAGGATCATTGCCGCAAAAGCCAGTGGCGAGAACATTAGCAGGAATATCAATTCAACAAAGCGGAAGATTAAAAGTAGACCGGAAACTAGAAAGACTATGGCGATAATAAGCATCAAGATCGAGCCCATTACGACAGCAAGCACAAGTTTTGCAACTCCCGAAAGCACTGCGACTCCTGGTAGGGCAACGAATAAGGCGGCGTTGGCCACACCTTGCAAGTTTGCTGCAGTTGTCGAGGTGTAGGGTGTAACTTGGTACAAAGTCTTCAATGATAACGCATTAACAATGCTGTAGCTGATGCAGCCGTCAGCCAGTTCAAGTGGTCCAAGTGTTGCTTCCTTTGTGCACCCGCTGGTGGCAAAACCTTGATAAAATTGCAACGCGACTATATTTGATGCGTCGATCATCAAGCCTGTAGCAAAAAAACTGAAGTTTATGAATAGTGCCACCAGGATAACATTTCGTAGTATCTCTTTATAGTTATACTTTAAATTTAGAATTGTTTGGATGGCAATGTACAACAAGATAAAAATAAAGAACATGTTTGCCAGATCTCGGACGGTTCTCCAGACCGTGTAGATCACATCGACTTTGTCCATAACACTTTTCATATTCACGACAAAAAGGATTATGGAAAAATTAAAGAATATGCCACTTAGCCACAGCAGCCAAGAAACAAGAGATAAAATTATATTCCCTATCCATTGAATGACCGAGACGAAGATTAACTGAACACACTGCATCGGACTTGTGAGACAGTTTGCGGCATCGTATATTCCTTTGATCGCCGAGGCCGCAGCCGTAAATGGAGCGGCAATAACGTTTCCGGTAGTGCTCAGGACCGTGCCTGCCGTTGTATTATTAAAGAAATTATTCCAGAAACCAGTGATCTGTTTACCGTTTTCAATTTCATAATATTTCTGAAACTCAGTGGGTGTCGGATCTTTATGGGTTGGGTTGCCTGCATCTTTACGATAACCATCGACTACCGATTTGGATGTTTCGTTCGTGACATATTTGGGGTACCCTTGGTCTTGGTATACTCCTGCAAAAACTGACAAAGGGAAAGCAAAATTTCCGATGAGTGTAATAACTATTAATGCTATTAGGAATTTTTTCATTATGGCGTTACATTGACAGTGCTATTGCATGGGTTCACATAGGTGTTGCCGGCAGCATCAGTGAGACTGACTGTTGCCGTTTTCAATCCAGAAGTCGCGTATGTTTGAGTTGCTTGTTGGCCTGAAGCGGTAAAATTGTCACTCCCCTCCCATGTGTAGGTAAAAGGTGGAACACCCCCAACTGCAATGGCTTGCCAGGTGACCGGCGTGTTTATCGACACTGAACTTTGAGATGCGGCGCAGGAAATTGAAGGTGCCGGCGCACTTGTTGGTGAGTTGTCTCCAATTACTACCCCCGGCACGCAATTGATCTGGGCCCATTGTGGATTATCTCCATTGGTTGACACTCTCACTGTGGCAGATTTTGTACCTGGGGTCGTATAAGTAAATGGCACTGTTGCTGTTGAACCTGAAAGACCGTCATCTCCAGACCAAGAATACGTAACATTGCCGTTAAGGGCTGTAACGTAGACATTCCATTTTACTTGTTCATTAACAGCAGCGTTTTGTTTGCTTGGCGTGCAAGATCCCGAAATTGGTATATCCGGCATTTTTACTCCGCCCAGTGAGTTTTGATAATTAAAGTTATTGCCACCGTTGCTGCCGGAAGAACTTTGTTTGCCGGCTCCGGATAGGCCACCGATTCCTCCGAGGGTTTGGCTGAGCAGTTGTCCGACCAAAGCGGCAAAAATTTGGTCAATACTTTGAGCGATCTCGAGCCCGTGCAAGTCACTTGGCAAGACGTTATTTAGTTGACTTTCAATAACAGCACCTGGGGTTTGAGTCACGCAACCATTGTTGGTTGGACTGACGCCATAAACTGGTTCGTTGTTTTGATTGAACATTTTGCTTTTTTGAAAAGCATCCTGTATCGGACCGACAGCCGCGCTGGCGCTTTCCGCATTTTGCATATCACTCTGGCCTGCGTCGGTTGCAGCCTGAGCAGCGCCGTCGATCTGAGGACACGACTCATATGATAGAAAACCTTTGCCCCAGTCGAGTTGCTGTTGGTACTTTCCTTGGGCTGTTTCAATGCCAATGTTTAATTGGGCGCTCGCGATCATGGCTGCGCCATATGGATTATTTTGGGCTGTTTGTGTCATTTGAAACCAGTCGTTCCAGCCGTTTATACCACCGCTTCCTCCACCACCGGCTCCTTTGGCAAAATTCGATACATTATTCTGCACGTCGGTCAGTGTACATCCGATCTCCTGTTGTTGACTGGATGACATGCTAAGTGCCAGCGCCAGTTGCAGATTTAGCCTAAACGGACTACATAAAAATGGTGCAATATTTTCAATAATATTGCCTCCTACACTATCGGCAATGCCACCAAAGAATTTTCCACTGTTTTGTACGAAAGAAGGATTGCCTTTGAAGCCGGAATTTATCCATTGTACGATGCTGGCGGTCAGTGATTTGATAATTTGTTTCGCTACAACGGTCGCCAAGCCGTCGAGAACGCAGTTTTTGAAAAAATTTGTCGACTGTTGGAAGTCTTGAAAGATCTTGCTTGGGTCCAGAGCTGTCTCTTATACACATCT
>DMQX01000030.1:1602-7988 GCA_003455555.1 Candidatus Tayloriibacteriota bacterium | reverse complement strand
GAGTAGATCGTCGGCAGCGTCAGATGTGTATAAGAGACAGTCTCCCATCATTGCGTCAATAAGTGAAGTGACCCCGACTATCTGTAGCTCCTCCCTTACACCTGCTTGGCCAGGCGCACAAATAAAATAATAAAAGTGTCCATACGTCGGCAACCTGTCCCTCAAAGCAGGTGAATCTTTATATACAGTGTCAAATTTGGACTTGATTTGATCAAAATCCTCGCCATGCCTTTTAAACATCTCCGTCATGTATATCAGCAATTTTGCCTCATCAATACTCATAAAAGCATTATACACAACATTCAGCCTATTTGTTGCACATTGAATATTAATCGGCTTACCACTCGCACATGTTCTATCTTTTTCCAGTGTATGAAGCTTACACCTCCACCTTACTAAAGAAATAACCGCCAATCGCGATGATGATGAGCGCGATGATGGCCATGACCGAGAAGTCGGTGAGGTAGGAGAAAGTATGCGCACCGATGAGGGCGCCGCGGATGCCGTCCACGCCATAGGCCAGAGGGTTAAAGCGAATGATCCAGTTGAGGATCGGGTTCAAACCTTGGACCGGGAAAATGGCGCCGGAGAGGAAATAGATCGGCATCACCACAAAGTTAATGATGAGCGGAAAACTTTGCATGTCTTCAAGTTTGGAAGCGACCGCTGTGCCGAAGGCCGAGAAAAGCAAAGCCACCAGGAACATAAAGACAAAAGCAAAAATAGTGCCGCCAAAGTTTGGTCGGAAACCAACCAGCATAGTGATGAAGAAGACCAGCACACCTTGCATAAAGGCGACCGTGGCCCCGCCGAGAGTACGTCCCAACATAATGTTAAAACGCGACACCGGCGCGACGAGAGTTTCCTTCAAAAAACCGAACTGCTTGTCCCATATGATCTCCATGCCGGTAAAAACCGAGCTGAACAAAATGGTCATACCGATAATGCCCGGAGCCAGGAACTGGATGTAATTACCCTTGCCTGCTGCGGCAAAAACGGGACCGAGACCAAATCCGAAAGCCACCAGAAAAAGTACAGGCTGAGCCAGCGACGCGATGATACGCGTCTTGGTGCGAAAGAATCTAATGAGTTGGCGCTGCCAGAGAATGTATATAGTGTTCATATATTTTATGTGAATAGTTAAAATCTCGAGCTTCGTCTAGTTACGTCCCCCGCCCCAAGCTTTACGCGCCACTCGCATACGGTCGATCGCGCCACCTTCTTCGTCGCGAATCTCCTTGCCGGTCAATTCCAAAAAGGCATCTTCCAGGGTCGGTTTGCCGGTTTGCTGTTGCAGTTCGGCCGAAGTCCCACTCGCCACGATCACGCCGTGGTCAATGATGGCGATCTTTTCGGCGTAACGGTCGGCTTCCTGCATATAGTGAGTGGTAAAGAAAACGGTCAAACCCTCTTTCTTGTTGAGGTCCTTTATGTAATCCCACATTTTATTTCGCGTTTGCGGATCGAGGCCAAGAGTTGGCTCGTCAAGGAAAAGTACTTTCGGATGATGCAGAAGTCCGCGAGCGATCTCAAGTCGGCGCTTCATACCGCCGGAAAAGTTTTTGACGAATTCATTTTTGCGTTCCCACAATTCAACAAGTTTCATCAACTCTTCGATGCGGGGCAAGTACAGCGCTTTCGGCACGTTATAGAGCACGGCATGGAACTTCATATTTTCGTATGCGGTCAATTCATTGTCGAGGCTGGCATCCTGAAAAACGATACCGAAAGACTTGCGCGTCTCGTTGGCCTGCTTGTGCGGATCAAAACCGTTGAGCGTCACGGAGCCAGAGGTCGGGTTGAGCATGGTGGTCAACATGCGGATGGTAGTCGTCTTGCCGGCACCGTTAGGACCCAGGAATGCGAAAATCTGTCCGTGTTTGACGTCGAAAGAAATATTCTTGACCGCTTCAAAATCACCGAACTTCTTGATGAGATTTTTGACTTCTATAATGTTGTCGCCTGTTTTGTTTTGATCAGTCATAAGGGTTAATTATACCTAAAGTAATGCCGTTTGGACAAATAGCTTGTTACATTTACGCCCCAATTTAGGGCGTTTTTGAGCATTTTACGCAAAACCCGGGAAGTAGTCGGTCTTGATCTGCGTTCGGCTGACACCTAGCTTGCTGAGCGTGTCCTCAAAGGCCAAAACCAGCGATTGTGGGCCGGAAAGATAGAAAATGCAGTCCATATAGTCCGGCACCTCAGCTTTGATACTGTTGGCGTCAAAGAAGCCTGTGTTGCCTTTCCAACCAGCCGGCACTTTGTCTTTGTCGGTCAGGGTATAGAAGGTCTGTAGACCCAACTGCTCATGAGCTTGGTCAAACAGTTTGGTGTAGGCAATGTCTGACAATTCTCGGTTCGAATAAAACAGCGTCACGTCACGTCGCTCGTTGGTGTCCACCATATACTTGATCATACTGCGGAATGGCGTCACGCCAATACCGCCGGCAATGAAAACCAATTTCTGCGTTTCGTCTTTTGGCATAGTGAAATCGCCAGAGAGTTGCGAAGCTACAAGTTGCTCGCCCGGTTCCATTTCGTGAAGAAAAGATTTGAACGTACTAGGCTTCGGATAGAATTTGACGCCCATTCTGACCTCATTTTCGGTCGGTGAAGAAGCGATGGTAAAATATCGGCGCACGCCTCGGCTGTCCGAGTCCGGATGCGCCAAAGTCCATTCCAAATATTGGCCTGGTTTGAACTTGATCTTGCGGTTAGGCTCAAAAACAAAATCAAAAGTGTCATTGGCGACCTGTACCTTGCGTTTGAGGGTCAGCACCAGTTTGTATTTTGGACTAGCAAGATATGAAAAGATGTTGCCGACCAAAAGCGCCAGCTCCGGTGTCGAAAATATGCCGGCCACGTAAATAAACGGCGCGTACAATATACCAGTCAAAATACCATAAATAATACGGAAATGGCGGGTTGGCGGAGTGGTCAGCGGTTCCGTCAGCATGACAAAAGCAAAGAAGAAGATTGGCAGGTCAAAAGTAATAGTTTTTACCGTTTGGACAAAGTTCGAGCCTTTGAAAAAACTGTACCCGAGGATCATCACAACAGCCGTAATAAGAAAACTCAAAACCAGATCAAAGCGTCGAATCTTTTTAACGATCAACAAGCCGGTAATGACCACAAAAGGCATCATGACGCCGGTGCCAACCCACCAGGTAGCAGATATCCCGAGAAATAGCGCGGTTACAGCTACACCGAAAGCGGCCGGATTAAAAATATGTTTTTTCCGGATGGCAAAAATGAATTTGGAACTGATGGCCCAGATCGAGGCCCAGCTGGCCAGAGCATAGAAAGCAGTGTCGCCGAGACCTTGGATCGGACTGATGATGAGGGCCAAAATGAGCGCCGTAATATAGACCGACTCAACGTTGGCTGGAGCATCGAACATGTAGGAAAAAAACTTATTCAAGATCCAACAAATCAACGTAATGAAAACTGCCGAGAAAATAATGGCTATTGGGGAGTAAGGCAGTTGACCAAAAAAACCGAATATAGCCGCAATCGCTAATAAGGCGCACAAAACATACAGGAGCAACCGGTACATGGTGATCCGGTTCAGGAAATAATCGACAGGTTTTAAAATGGTTCTAATTATTTTTAACATAATTTTCAAAGCCAGATGTCATTGTTGCCTGGCCACTATTATCGATTATATACCCTTCAAATCCCGGAAGCGATTCAATAAAATTAATTCCGGCAAAACCCATGGCGAAAGCTGCGGTGGCAAAACGATCGGCTTCGTAGACATTTGGACCGATCACCGTCAGACTGACGATATCATCAAAAGTCTGAGTGCGATTGTATGGATTGTAAATATGCTGACCGCGCAGGTATATGCCGGAGGTCGCGACGCCGCAATCTGGTAACTCGAGCACCTTGATTATGCTCGGCGTCGCGCTAAACGGATCCTGAATGCCTACCCGCCAAATTCGTCCATCGGCATTTTTACCCTTTGTCTGAATATCTCCGCCCACATCGACAAAAAAATTCTGGAACCCCCTTTCTTCCAAAATTTTCGCCGCTTTATATATCGCCCAACCTTTAACAATTCCGGAGGGATCAAAAATGCCTTTGGTATTTTTGATATCGAAATAACCATTGGTCTGCTTTTTGGTTTCGTCGGCCAATTTAAATATTTCCCGCATATCCGAGCTGAATTCCTCCGGCAAGATCTCACCACGATTTATCTTCATGATCTCACTACCCTCTTTGTAAGTACTGAATGTACCATCGATGTAAGTAAAATAATCAAACACAGCATCGATGTCCTGTTGAGTTGCCTTAGAATCAGCGATCTCAACCGTCACAGGCATACCCATTAGAGGTCGTGTTTCTTTCATGAAGACTTGGATTTAGGCGTTTTTAGCTTGATTTAATGCAGACTGCAATGACTGAATGAAGGCTCCAGAAGACGCTGACGCACCGGAGATAGTATTCACGTTCGCACTCTGGGCGCTGATCGCTTCGGATTTCAACATTGGCATAGCTTGAGTGTTAATCCGAACCGAAGTACTTCGATCGCTTGGATATTGCAAGAACACAACATCGGCCAGCGCGCCGTTCCTGATAACAGCCTCGACCTGAATATTGCCGTAATAAGCATCAGCCACACTGCCAGTATAGGTACCATCTCTGAAGGCACCGACTGGTTTCGGTGTCGGTTTTGGGGTAGGTGTCGGTACTGGAGTAGGAGTTGGTTTTGGTGAAGGTGTCGGCACGATCGCGACCGGATTTGGTTTAGTGGTCTCCGAAGGTTGACTGGTTGTGACACCACCATTGTTTGCCACTATTGGATTATCAGTAGAAGACTTCTGGCTGAAAATATATCCGCCAAAGGCTCCGACTACTACTAATACTGCGATTATTTTTTTGATATGTTTCATAACTATATTAATAACTTACACTTGAATTAGATAATTTTTGTAATCCATATGCCTGGATCGTGTTGCCCGCACGCAACTGACCGGCTACGAAAACTGTGTCGCCCGCCAGCGGCAAACTTGAACTGGCACTGCCCGCCGGCAAGAACACAATATACTTTGGAATGACCGCATCGTCGCTGTCCAACTGCGGATTCAAAACGAACGAACTAGTGCTGACGTCCGAGACCACGCCACGGAAGATCTCTTCATTTGGCTGAGAACGTCGGAGACCTCGGTAATAATCCCCGACCAACGGCAAGCCACTTTTTTCGGCGCGGTCCTGCAACATTCGGTGGAAAGAGGTGCTGTTGATAACAACGCTAATAACCAAACTCATGCACAGGATGACGGCGATCAAAGTAGAGAAAGAACTTCGGTAGCCAAGTCGGAAGTGTTTCAGCAAGCGCTCTAAAGCGATAAGTAACAGGATCTCAACCACAAGCAAAAGCCATGGGAAGAGCAGGAAGAAGTTCAGGAATCCCCGAGCGCCAAAGCCAAGCAATACCAGTCTACCACTGGCCATTAGACTGAAAATAATAAAGCTAATGAGCAAAGACGAAACCATCAACGTCAGTAAAACAACAACAACCAAAGCCACTATTTTGAGCACGAAATAAAACCTCGGTGTCATGTTGATCTTGCCGGAAGTGATCTTTTCAAGCACTTGGCTTCTTATGTTTTTGTTTTCGTTTTCATTCATAAAATTCATTTGGTTCGTGTGGCTCGCTTTGTTCATCAGGGACATGTTTCTTTAGTTCATTTCTGGCCCGGAGTAGTCGCACGCTCACGGTTCCGATCGGAATATGCAGAATATCTGCGATCTCCTTGTAGGTCAGGTTCTGGATATAGTACAGAATGATAATTTCGCGATAATCTGCCGAAAGTTTATCCAAACCCTGGTCGATCAGATCGCGCAATCTCTTCTGCTCTTTTTCCGCCGGCATGGCATCTTCATAAACCGGATGCGCAATGAACGTGTCAAAGTCAAAGAACCGTATGGGACTTTTGGAATTTTTTCGCAAGGCATTTACGAAAGTGTTGTGCGCAATGCGATAGATCCAGGGCGAAAATTTCTGAGACGCATCGAAACTTTGGATATTTTGATACGTCTTGATGAAAACCTCCTGAACCACATCTTCAATGTTGTCCTGGCCGGTCAGAAACTTTTTGCCATAGGAAAACAGCTTGCGCTCATAGCGATCCATGAGTATCCCAAATGACTCTTTTTGGCCTTTTTGCACCAGTACTGCGACCTCTTCGTCGCTCATTGAAATATCATTTGGTGCTAACATGTCCTGTATTATTACACATCCTTATAAAAAATGTTTCCTTTGATATCCACTAGTCTTTCTTCTCTTCGAGATCAAGGCAAACACCGTTAAGACAATATCGCACACCGGTTTCGGTCGGGCCGTCGTTAAATAGATGTCCTAGGTGAGAACCACATCC
>DMQX01000030.1:0-1476 GCA_003455555.1 Candidatus Tayloriibacteriota bacterium | reverse complement strand
AGAGACAGGGTGAGAACCACATCGGGCGCAAACCACTTCGGTGCGGCGCATGCCATGCGCATTGTCTGGCAGCTCTTTTACGCCTCCAGGCAGGGCTTTATCGAAGCTTGGCCAGCCGGTGCCCGAGTCGAATTGAGCGTCCGAAGCGAAAAGCGAATTACCGCAAGCCACGCAATGGTAGGTGCCATCTTTTTCTTTGTGAATATATTGGCCGGTAAATGGCGGTTCGGTGCCTTTCTGGCGCAAGACCGCATATTGCTCCGCGGTCAGATTTTGCTGCCATTCATTTTCATCTTTTGGCACGGGTTTATTTGTATCCATAATAATAGAAAATAGTAGAAATTATTTTATAAGTTCCGCGAATTTCTTCTGAACTTTTTCCAGTTTTGGATTTATGACCAGCTGACAATAAGTCGCTTCTTTGTGATTAGAAAAATAATCTTTGTGATAATTTTCGGCTGAATAATAATCTTCGAGCGGCTCGACTTGCGTAACTATTTTGTCGCCGGCTTGATCCACATTATTAAGTTCAGCGATCATGGCTATGGCCTGTTTTTGCTGTTCGGGATTGCTATAAAAAATAACTGAGCGGTATTGGGTGCCAACATCGTTGCCTTGCCTGTTAACCGTGGTCGGATCATGACTAGCAAAAAACACAGCCAGAAGATCCCGAAACTTTATTGCTTCCGCATCATACTCAATGCGGATCACTTCAACGTGACCAGACTCGCCGCTAGAGACATCTTCATAGGTCGGATCTTTTAAGGCCCCACCCGTATAGCCGGGCTCGACTGAAATCACGCCTCGAAGCATCTTGAAAACGGCCTCGGTGCACCAAAAACAACCACCGCCAAAAACCGCTATTTCATTTTTAGAGTTTACTTGCATTAGCTGAGAAGAAAACTGGGATTGAAACTGATTGATCATTGGCAGGCAAACCTGAAGGGTTATCTTTTTGGAAGACAATAGTACCCTTTTCGGTAGTTGGCGCGCTAAAAGTCAAAGAAGCCTCAAAGGGGACGAAATCATTGGTCGTCCAATTGCCTTTAGCCTGGGCTGCTACACTGCCAAGCTCCTTCCCATTAGAGTCATACACTTTGACCGGAAAAGATGCTTCAAAATACCATGGGCCTCGAGCTTCGCCGGTCACTACAAAAGGACTTTGGACCAACACATCAGGCAAAGGCGTAGTGACATGAATAAGGTCAGATACGGCTTGGACCTGTTCGGTAAAAGTCTTGTCACCGGCTCGGCATTGGCGAGGACTAGATTCGGTTACTGGAAAACCTAGGTCTGCGCATTTCTGAAAACTGTCGGCCGCCCGGATCTTTTGCCAGTTAAAGTAATAACATGAGGCGTCATTACATTGATACAAATATATTACAAAACCGCCAACTGCGATCAAAACTATTACTCCGACAATTGACCAAATAATTTTCGCATTCATATATTTAAATTAAAGTCCTGTCTCTTATA
>DMQX01000059.1 GCA_003455555.1 Candidatus Tayloriibacteriota bacterium | reverse complement strand
ATTCTCTATCATATGTCAATGAACAACGGTCTCGGAGCTTATATTTACAAATTACATTGTATAGCACTAGCATTCTGTTATCATGTAATAAGAAAAAGGTCTTTTACAAAAGGAAGCGTAGCTATGAATACAATTTCATTGCCTCCACAAATTGTGCAGGGCGGCATGGGGTTTAATATCTCCGGCTGGCTCCTGTCTCGTACAGTTTCGATGGCTGGTCAACGTGGCACCATCTCTGGCGTATCTCTTGAGAGGCTTCTGGCGCGCCTCCTGCAAAAAGGTGATCCGGGCGGACACATGCGTCGAGCTCTTTCACACTTCCCGTTTCCGCAAGTCGTGGAAAAAATTTGGGAAACCTACTATGTGGAAGGCGGTATTCCAAAAGGCACGCCTTTCAAAAGTGTGGCGATGTTTACGGTGAAGCCGTCTGATTCATTGATCTCTCTGGTCGTGTGCGCAAACTTTGCCTTCGTTTGGTTGGCAAAAGAAGGTCACAAAAATCCAGTCAGTATCAACTACCTGGAAAAACTGGCCATGCCTCACGTCTACGCGATAACCGGCGCAATGCTTGCCGGCGTGGATTTCATCACCATGGGCGCGGGTATACCGCTTCAAATCCCAGAACTGATGGATAATCTCGTTGCCGACAATACTGCAAGCTATCGCGTACCGATAATCGGCACCAACCTCACGAGTCACATGATGAGTTTCAATCCCGAACAATTCTTCGGAGGAAAACTTCCTCCACTGCAAAGACCGGGGTTCATCCCGATCATTGCATCCAACCTTTTGGCTTCTATCTTCACAAAGAAATTGCCTGAAGGCAGTGTGCAAGGATTTGTGATCGAGGAGTCGACCGCTGGCGGCCATAATGCTCCCCCCAGAAAGATCGTCTGCAACGAGCAAGGTGAGCCACAACCCATATACGGTGAAAAAGACGTGGTGGATTATCACAAGATCGCAGAACTTGGTCTACCGTTCTGGATCGGTGGATCTTACGCCTCACCGGAAAAATTGAAGTGGGCACTTTCTATTGGAGCAAACGGTATCCAAGTCGGATCAATCTTTGCGTTGTGTGAAGAGTCCGGCATGGAACCAGAACTTCGTAGGAAAATTCGCGAGCTCGGTTACACAGGTGCACTAAAAGTGCGAACCGACATGCGAATTTCGCCGACTGGTTTTCCATTCAAAGTGGCAACCATCGAAGATACACTCTCAGAAAAAAGTGTCCGCGACGGCAGAATTCGCATTTGCAATCACGGTGCACTGGTTTCACTTTATGAAAAACCGGACGGCACCGTGGGGTACAGATGCGCAAGTGAACCTGAGGACATTTTTGTGGCCAAAGGCGGAAACATCAAAGACACCGTAGGCAGAGGATGTATCTGCAACGGTCTCATGTCCACAACTGGTTTGGGCGACATAGGAGAACCTCCGGTCGTTACACTTGGAGACGATCTGACTTTCCTTCCCCATGTTATGGCTGACGCCCAAAGTTCGTACAGCGCGGCAGATGCCATACGGTATCTTTTGGCTGGCACCTGAAATAAGTTTGAGGGTAGTATAGCCCCGACAGCACGCATGCTGTCGGGGCTTTTTCTTTTGCTTCCCTCTCGCGTAGGTTCGGACATTTTTCAGAGTGTGGTGAGCCGTTTGACAAATACTTATTAAAGTTGTAACATAACGACCAGCACTTTGAACATTACGTCTATTAACAGGAGCGTTCTTATGAATCGTAAAGAAATCGTCGAGACACTTGCGTACGGTGGAGTTCCCGATGCCAAGCTGGTGGAGCAAGATGATCCCATTAGCGGCGTCAGCATGAGTTCCCACTCAGGTGACATGGGCGGTATCAAAGTCATAATGGCGAGAATGATCGCGACCTACCTGTTGGGAGCGACATCAGGCATTAGCGAAACACCGAACGCCGAACTTTTCGTCACGCTTCACAACGCGATGATTCGGTTTTCTCAGGATCAGCTAAATGCATCATTCCTTCCCGGCGTTGCTAAGGACGTTATGCAAGAACATCAGAAATTCGTGGAACGTCTGCGCGAAATCGCGAAGGAGCTGGGCATCAAGTATTCCGAACCTGTGGACACCCTTTTGGGGTAAGTTTCAATCGACATAAAGCACAACGCACAGCCAGTACTATTTAGTTTAGTACTGGCTTTTGTTATACTTTTAAAAATTAGTTGGACACTAATCACGAACGCCCGTATCGCGGTTATCCGCTAAGATTTGTTTTCTTGCTTATCTAGTTTCGTAGCGGCTTCCGGAGTCGAAACCGTTTTGCTCATAAAGAATAATTTAATAATGCCAACAGCAATTACCCAATACACGAACATGGCCAAAAGAGTTGTCCATTCAAGAACACTACCAGCAACTTGGGTGCCGCGAAAGACACTTAAAAAAGGTGCGGCAAAGATATACGTAGAGTTATAAATAAAACTAGTGAAGCCGGCCATTGGATTTGCACCCAATAATTTCAAAACAAATCGAAAGGCCAAAAGCACCTCAATAAGCCCGAGGATGTACCAGACCACTTGAGTGCCACGATAGATCGGCTTTGTACTAGATGAATTATATGATGAATCCATAAATTTTAACTTTTTTAATGATTAAGCCTCACACTTACATAGCCGTTGACCATAAGGAGCCATTACGCTGCCTTCAACAACTTAACCGATGCGTAGAATGTTATTATTCCCCTCCAAAGCTGCGTGCTCCTTGCATTATTTTGCTAAAAAAGTAGTATGGATTCAGATTAGAGCACCCTTTTTACAAGGAGCGGAAAATGGCGAAGGCCAAAAAAATCGACGTGGTTCAACCAGCTTCGATCCAGCAAGCAGCTGAGTTTATCCAGGAGATTGGTCAATCAGACCGACAAATCACTGCGATAAACAAGAAACTGAACGACCGCATCGAAAAGTTGAAAACCAAGGCCATAGCGGCAGCCGAACCGCTGTCGAAGCGTGTCCTGGAGTTGGCCAAGGGCTTGTACGAATATGCCGAGGCCAACCGAGCTCAATTAACTGACGGTGGACAAACCAAAACCATATCGTTGCCTACCGGCACCATGGCTTGGAAGAACACTCCGCCGGCGGTGCACCTGAAGAACGTGGACGCGGTCATCGCCGAAATTAACAAGCTCGGTTTATCCGAACGGTTCCTGAGAAAGCCGCCGGCTGAGGTCGACAAGGAGGCCATGCTCAAGGATCAGGATGCTGCCAAGTCCATCAAGGGCGTGTCGATTGACCAGGACGAAATTTTCGTCATCAAACCATCGGAAAGCGACGCTGAAATCAAGATGAAGCTGAAGAAGAAATTGAAGAATAAGTAGCGCTTGCCGCCCGCACTCGCCTGCCCCACAATTTAGATCCCCACCGTATGGTTCGCCCTGCGGTTTTCTTTTAATCTTTTTACTATTTCATTTCATTATTCTATACTTACTATCAGTCGGTATGTTCGCGGTATTTAACAAATATGAATTTAACAATAATATTAAACACATGAAAGGCTACGTAACAAACATAGAAAAACTCTCGCTCGAAAATAATTATTTTAGAAAAGTTCTATACACGGACAAAAATAGTCAGCTCGTATTAATGTCTCTTCTGGCTGGCGAAGATATCGGCGAAGAAATCCACGATGTCGATCAGTTCCTTCGTGTTGAGAAAGGCAGTGGCACAGCAATCTTAAACGATATATCTCATGACCTGGTCGATGGCAGTGTTATCATTGTTCCAGCCGGCACAAAACACAATATCATCAACAAGGGTTCGGACTCAATGAAACTCTACACCCTCTATATGCCTCCACACCACCGTGACGGCGTGGTACATAAAACCAAGACCGAAGCGGAGGCCGACACAACGGACGAATTTGACGGTAAAACCAGCGAATAAAATTTCGCCTTCGTCGGTAGGCTTTTTCTTGCTACAATGTAAGCATGGAATCAAAACGTTTGATCTGGATTGGCATGGTCATAGGCTCAACACTCGGCGGCCTGATACCCAATCTTTGGGGGGCTGGTTTTATGTCATTTTCCTCGGTTATATTGACGGCTGTTGGCGGCGTACTTGGTATCTGGCTAGCTTTCAAGGTTTCCAACGGCTGATGATTTATGAACATCAAATCCAAAACTATTGCCGGACTAATACTTATCGCCGCCTTCGTGACAACGATCGCGGTCATTGTTCTGCTAAATCCAAACGTATCTGTTGCACCAACGCAGACAGCCACGACTACAAGTCCTGTAGCAACTTCGACAGCGACGAGCACATCAGCTCCGGCTCCCAAAGCCAACCTTTTATTAGGCACGATTATCGGTACAGTAAAGCTCGGTCCAACCTGTCCGGTAATGCGTATCCCACCAGATCCAGCCTGCGCGGATAAACCTTATCAAACCAGGCTTATACTGACTTCTTCGGATGGTTCACGCACCATAACAAATTTCAGTTCAGACACTCGAGGCGAATTCAAAATAAAAGTGCTTCCGGGCGACTATTTAATAAGATCCGACAATTCACAAAGTATGCTTCCCCGATGCAGTGTGAACGGAACCATAACCGTTAAAGCCAATAAAGAGACCGAAACGACCGTTTATTGTGACACAGGTATAAGATAAAATTGCTGAGTCTTTTATTGACAGACCCTCCGATTTTGATATACTTCGCCTACCTAACTATTAGGCAGTATAACAATGAGACCGGCCCAGCAAAAAACAAGCCTCGAAGACCTGTTGCATGCTTTCAGGCGCAACATCATGGAAACCTTCAGAAAAGAGGGTTTTAAAGATGAACTGACCTTGACCCAAAGCGAGGTTCTGCGTTTCATCAAACCTTCAGGCAAGAAGACCATGAAGAACATCGCGGATTACCTCAAGGTCGCTCCCCCATCGGCCACTGAAGTGGTGTCTGATATGGAAGAGAAGAAGCTGGTCAAACGAGAGAGCGACAAAAACGACCGCAGGATCGTTTTTGTCGCTTTGACCAAAAAGGGCGACAAACTCTTTTCAGTCTCAACCAAAAGAAAGAATGATGTCTTTCTACGGATGATCTCGAAGTTGAATAATAACGACCGCAAAAATTTTGAACGCATTATTAGAATCATTGTTACGGAATAAAAGAAATAATATGAAACCACTTAAATCAATTTTTAATAATCCGAAAGCAGTGACTGCAGTATCTCTGATCCTAGCCATAACGATTGGAATTTTTTGGTATATAAAAATAAATAAAGACCGCAGCTTTGTGGTGGAAAGCAACGGTAATACCGCAACATCAACAGGAAACTCATCTTCGACCCAAAACTTGTCGCTCGGATTTTTGGCCGGCGGACGAATAAAAACAGTTTCAGTGAAAGCTGGAGATCAAGTAAAGAAAGATCAGGTGCTTGCCACACTGGACGCCGGTAGCGCATCAGGTGCGGTCACGCAAGCCGGTGCAGCATATAAATCAGCGCAGGCCAATTATAATAAGGTTACCAATGGTGCGACCGGCCCTACTATAGATGTAGCTAAAGCTGCCGTTAATACAGCCAAAATAAATCTGGAGCAAGTCACCAATCAACAGGAAACACTCGTGACCAATGCTCGCCGCAAACTTTATTCAGACAGCCTCATAGCACAACCAGACTCGACCGCCATAGTGGACAACCCAATTATCACCGGAACTTTTAACGGTGCCGAACCGGGTGATTATTATCTATTTTTTGATAACTTCAACTTCAACTACATAAGATTTGGTGGCATTGAACGTGGCACTGCTGACTTTAGTCAGTTTTCAAAACCGCTAGGCACCCTCGGACTTCAGATCACTTTCCCTAACGGCTCGAAGAGTCACACGCAAAATGACAGCTGGATAATTCATATTCCAAATAAAGATGGCGGCAACTACACCGCAAACCTGAACGCGTATCAGCTGGCTTTGCAAACCAAAGAGCAGATGGTTGCGTCCGCCCAAACTACACTCGACCAAGCCAACGCAAACTTGGCTTCGACAATAAGTTCAGCGCGCCCAGAAGACGTGGCTGCAGCGCAAGCTCAGATGCAAAATGCGGCAGGTGCCTTTCAAATCGCCGAAGCAGCCTACAAAAACACAATCATAACCGCCCCTGCCGACGGAACGGTTATTTCAGTTGCCATAACGCCAGGCCAAATTGCCGTACCGAATGCGCCAGCCATCGAATTTACAGGCTCAACTAATCCTTCCAAATAATATGAACCCGGAACACAAACAAGAGGCACCGAAGGCAATAAAAACACCCATTTTTAAAAGACCATGGGTACGCAGCATCACTGCTATCGTAATTATTTTTGGCGCGCTAGCCGGATTTTTATACTGGCAATCGACAAAAGACACGGTCGCAATCGATAATTCAGATATCGAGGCACCTGTCATAAACCTGACACCTTCAGCTCCCGGCACACTGAACGCTCTTTATGTTAAAGAAGGAGATCACGTTACAGCGAACCAACAAGTAGCACTGGTTGGCTCGGAGACCATTTCCACAAAGAACGCTGGAATCGTCGCCTCTGCCCCGCTTTTGCTCGGCGCTTACTTTATGCCGGGACAAACTGTTGTGTCTGTTGTGAATAATCAAGAAATGAAAGCGGTTGGACAAATCGACGAAACGAAAGGACTCAGCGACGTGAAAATTGGACAGAGAGCAAGCTTTACAGTTGATGCCTTCCCAGGAAAAAGATACATCGGAACGGTCTCGGAGATCAGTCCAACTTCAAACGATAACGGCATTATTTTTTCAATCTCCGATAAACGTCCAGTCAAGAAATTCGATGTCAAAGTAACTTTCAACGTGATCGATTACCCTGAGCTTAAGAGTGGTATGTCAGCAAAAATAACGGTTTATATCAAGTAAAAAATGCAAGAAAATACGGCCCACAAAAAAGCCAGTTCCCTGCGCTGGTGGATACTACTGACCGTTATCATCGGTACTTTTTTGGGCCGACTGGACCAAACGATCGTTAACTTAGCCTTACCAAAAATAATCGGTGACTTCGGTATTTCGGTCAGTGCTGCTGGGTGGATCGCGACCGCTTATATTTTAGCAAATGCCGTCTTCGTACCTATATGGGGAAAACTGGGCGATACGATCGGTCGAAAAAAAGTTTATATCGCCGGCTTCAGCATATTCATCGTTGGCTCGGTTTTGGCCGGATTTTCCTGGAATCTTTCGTCCATGATCGTCTTTCGAGTTATCCAAGCGATCGCGGGCTCGGCCGATTATCCGACCGCGATGGCCATTTTAGCGGTTACTTTCAAACACGGAAAAGAGCGAGCCCAAGCCTTGGGTATCTGGTCTTCTTCCTTTGCGGCTGCTACTGTCTTTGGCCCACTTTTAGGCGGACCGCTTATAGACTCATTCGGCTGGCGATCAGTTTTTCTGATCAACTTACCTATTGGAATTTTGGGCATTTTTATGGCTATGCGTTTTATCAACGAATCAAGATCGGAGCGCAAAACGGTTTACTTTGATTGGTGGGGATCCCTTTCGCTCGGCGGCATGCTTTCTGCACTGGTACTCATCTTGGACCAGGGGCCAAGTTGGGGTTGGCTTTCAACCCCAAGTTTAATCTGTTATTTCCTGATCATCGCCCTTTTCATAATTTTTATAAGAATAGAACAAACCGCCAAAGATCCGATCGTCGATCTGAAATTCTTCAAGATTCCTGCGTTTGTTAACACACTCGTAAATAATTTTATTGTGTTCATGGGCATGATGGGCGGACTTTTCCTGCTGCCAATCTTCGCTCAAACTTTTCTTGGTTACAATGCCACCCAAGCTGGATATTTATTCATTCCAATGGCGGCGGCGCTGATGTTGGCGGCACCTATCGGTGGTGCCCTGATCGGCAGGATTGAAGCACGATACGTTATTTTTGCGAGCACCATCGTCGCGGCAATCGGTATTTATCTTTTTACATTCCTGGACCCAAAATCATCGGCGATCGAAATTATTATTCCACTTACGGTCATGGCTTTTGGTTTAGGTTTTGGCATGGCGCAACGTACCAACATAATCGCTTCAGTCGTTGATCAGCACGAGATAGGTATTGCTTCCTCGATTCTTGCACTCGCGAGAAATATCGCCGGTGCCTTTGGTATCGCAATCTTTGGAACCCTTTTGACCAATCGTGTTTATAGCAACGTCCTTTCCATAAACAGCCATAGTTACTTACATAGTAATAATCCGATAGACATTCAAAAATTTATCGGCCTGATCGAATTAAAAGCGCAAGTAAACGCTTACGATTATGTTTTCTTTATCGCCGCGGCGGTGGTATTCCTCGGATCATTCGCCGTACTATTTATGAAAATTAAAAATGAGCGCACAGACATCAAAGTGCATGTTGAATAAAACGGCTGACCTCTAAAATATCTATAGCTGAGTTCGTAAAAAAGGTGGCTGAACAACGTCTCAAGTGTTGCATACTGAGCGTTTTTTCTTATAAAAAATATCATATTTTATCAATCTAATAAAATTTTTATGTCGCAATATATTAAATTCACCTCTAAAATAACACGGATTCTACTGATAATTTCAGCCGTAATTCTATCCCAAACCGCTTTTGTAACCTTAGCTCATGCAGAAAGTTATATTACACTGAGCAGTTTTAGCGGAAGCCCAGCTCAAACCATAACCGCTTCTGGCGGTGGATGGCCAGCCGGAGACCTCATCAGTATTTATTTCTCATCCGTTGGTGGCACCCCGGTCACAACTACCACAGCAGCAGCTGATGGTACATTCTCAACCGGTATATTGATCCCGGCAAACGCTCCTCAGGGAGCACTCCCGATAATCGCAGCCGACGCTTCGAGTACACAGAAAGCCAACTCATACTATGTTGTACCTCTCCAAGCTTCGATCACTTCGACCGCAAATTCACATGCGCCCTTTGGTACTGTGACGGTCAATGGAACAGGCTTTGCACCAAATGAAAACGTTCTGCTCGACCTAGCCGGTGCAACCAATACGGTGGGAGCAAATGCAGCTGGAAGTTTTACCGGCACACTAACCGTTCCAGCAGTGCCGACCGGGCTCTATAGCATAAAAGCAACCGGCCAATCTTCAGAAGCAAGGTCGACTGATTATCTCAATTTCTTTTGGATCGACGCATTTTATACTGCAGCCTCACCTTCAGCATATTATTTAATGCCCGGGGACACGTTGACCTTTACCGGTTCAGGCTTCGCCTCAAGTGAAACGATAACTGTGACCTCGGGTCCAGGCACAACAGTTGGCACATTCACGGCAAATCCAACTGGCTCTTTTACAAATGGCGGCGGAGTTGTGATCCCGATGGATTATGCAGGTACGAATAAAACTTTTACACTGACCGGTTCTTTGAGCAAAATCCCGGTAGCAATGAACGTCACGATTGGCAGTTTCTTTGCCTACGCCAGTCCAACTTTATATTATATTTTGCCCTCTGAAAAACTTGGATTCAATGGCGGAGGTTTTGCGGGCAACGAAACGGTAAATGTACTACGAACCAGCGACTCAACAAATCTGGGACATTTCCTGACCGACAAAACCGGCAGTTTTGAAAATGCCGGATCAATAACCGTGCCTTCAAACGTGGCCGGCACGACGATTGGTTTCACTTTGGTCGGTGCGTCGAGTCATGCGCAGGCACAAGTCCTAGTCGGTGTCGGTTCGTACTACCCAACTATAACGCCCTCTGATTATTATGTTCAAAGTAATTCAGCTGTAACGATTTCTGGCGCCGGTTTTGCTCCAAATGAAACGGTAGACCTTACGATTCTAGGCACAGCCAGCACCAAACAGATCTCCACTACAGCTTTAGGCACATTTTCAACTTCAATAATTGTGCCTTTCAATCCAAAAAATATGGCCACCATCACAGCCAAAGGTGCGATTAGCAATAACCTGGCGACAGTTGATATAACTTTGGCAACGTTCTATCCTACCGTCACACCAAGCACCTACTATACTTTCCCGGGTAGCACGATTTCATTTACGGGCTCGGGCTTTGTGCCAAGTGAATCCGTATCCATCTCAACAGGAGGTGCCACATCGACAGCGATCCAGGCTGATCTCGAAGGCAAGTTCACAACTGCCCCTATAATCGTTCCCTTCTCAAAACTTTTAACGCTCAGCTATTCATTCACGGGATCACTCAGCAATAATCCGGTCACAGGCTCGATAGCTATCGGTACTCTGTCGCCATTTCTCCAATCTGACCTTTATTCCGCTTCGCCCGGCCAAACCGTACATCTATCCGGCACAAGCTTTGCAGCTGGCGAAACGGTAACCGTAACAGCCGGTAAATTCACGACCACCGCAGTTGCCAGCTCGTCAGGTGATGTCGGACCGGTGCCAATAGTCATTCCGTTCAATGCCGGCGCTAGTTTACATGTGGTCTTTACCGGAAATTCTACCGGTGCCACAGCCTCGCTCGACATCTCGCTCGGCGCTTTCTACCCAACCGTCACCTCAGATAATTATTATGTCAGCCCGGGTGCCAAGATCACGTTGAGTGCGTCCGGTTTTGCACCAAACGAAACGCTTAATGCGACAAGCACGGGTATTTCTGTCTCAGCTCAAACAGACACGTTAGGTTCGGCCGATATACCGTTGACTATTCCTTTCGGCAATGTTGGTCAAACCATAAATATAACGGTTAAAGGCAGCCAGAGCGGCTCAGCGACAACCATCACTATAAATTTGGCGCCGCTTTCGGCTCAGGTTTCGCCAAATTCATACTACGTCACTCCAGGCGGAACCATAATATTTACCGGCACCAGCTTTGCTCCAAGTGAATCAGTATCCGTAACTCTTAACGGTACAGCCTCAACACCGGCAACAGCAGATATTAATGGAGCCTTCACGAAAAATCTGAAAGCCCCATTCAACGCCACACTCGCCCACGTCGTCTTTACCGGAGCAGTTTCAGGCGCCAGCGTACCGATCGATATTTCACTCGCGCAATTCTATTCATCTATTGTTTTGAGCAATTATTATGCTCAAGGCGGGACACCGCTCACAATTACGGGCGGCGGCTTTGGCCCAACCGAAGTAATAACGTTGTCGATAGACAGCACAACCTTTGGAACTGCCAACACTGATACCAACGGCAGTTTTACTTATGTCGGAACCGTACCATTCGGCGCAGCGGGCAGTAAAACGATCCGAGCGGTTGCCACAGATTCCAGCGCTGTAGCAGTCTCACCGATCACTATTGCTCCAGTTTACACCAGCTTCAACCTGGGCTCGTACGCCGGTGCCCCAGGCACAGCCATTACTTTAAGTGGTAGCGGCTACTTGCCAAATGAACCGATCTCCATCACCACAGACCGAACCGGAGCCACGGTTGTCGCCAGTGCAACCACAAATGCTTTAGGCGATTTCAGCATCAGTTACAGCACCCCGACCACTTTCGCTGAAGGCAACCTAGTAATCACCGCCAAAAGTGCGCACAGCTTCGATATAAAAAGCATTACGTATTATGTGACCGGAATATAATCTTAGAAAATCGCAACGACAACTGTTCAGGTTCGCCTGAATTTAAGTCTAATGGGCTACCCACTAAAGGGTAGCCCTTTTCGCTTACTTCAACAATTAGGATACAATATAGGTATGCTAAGAAAGATACTAAAAATAACCGGCGTTGCCGTGATCATAATCGTGATCTTGGGCGCGATTGGCTTTTCATTTCCGATCATTCTAAAATCCCTTCTCCAACAGAAGCAATTGAAAACGCAGCAAGCCATGATCGATCAGTTCCCGGTTACAGTAAACCCCAAAGCCAAGATCATTGTCGAGAATGCCGAAGTGAATAATTTTCTTGGCGGTGCCAACTCCCCGCTTCAAGCCGCTGTGGGCAATCGAATATGGAATACCTTTGAATGGCTCGCGACAGCTATTGCCGAACTACCATTATACAAAAGCATTGCGGCTGTCGATGGCGGTTTCGTGACACTCACACCTGGACTCCGAAAAGAACAGGTGGCTAACTCTTTTTCTCAAGCTTTGGCTTGGAGCAGCATTGATGAACAAAACTTTATGACCCCAGAAAAAGGCGCTGCTCTGCCCCTTGCCGAAGGGTCTTTCACTCCAGGACTTTATTTTGTAAGCAAAGGCACGACTCCGGCGCAAGCCCAAAACCTGGTCAACAACCGTTTTTCTGAGGAGGTCTTATCACATTACGGCACATCAACGGCCGAAATCGTGCCACTCAACGATACGTTGACCATTGCCTCACTTATCCAGCGTGAAACTAATGGCGACGATGATATGCGTTTGATATCCGGCATAATCTGGAATCGAATTTTTAAAAACATGAACCTCCAGCTTGACGCTACGTTACAGTATGCCAAAGCAAATAAAACGTCGACCAAAGTCTGGTGGCCAAACGTTGTACCTGCAGATAAATTTCAAAAGTCAGCGTTCAACACTTACATTCACCCAGGCCTGCCCCCTTCGCCCATCGCCAACCCTTCCGTCGCAGCTATACTTGCGGCTCTCAATCCGGTTCAAACCTCCTGTCTATTTTATTTTCACGATAAAAACGGAGCGATCCATTGCAATGACACTTATGAAAAACATGTCGCATCTTTGAAGCTTTATTACGGCCAGGGTAAATAAAAGCCAAATAAATTGAAATATCCGGTGAATTGAAGTACACTAGTCATAAGTCTACTAATAATATTAACTGCAATGGCAAAAAGAGGCACAACACTGGGTTCATATAAGAAATCCAATCGCTCACACAAGACCAAAAAGCGTTTGGCAATCAAGAAATTGATGCTCGAGAAGAAGGCTGCGAAGAAGCGAAGATAGATCGCAGATTAAAACTAGAAAGAGAACAAAAACACTGATGGCGTGATCCGCGCTGTTGGTGTTTTATCTTTTAGCCAAGCATAATCCTGATTCTCAAAAAGCTCTGTCGCACCAATGATCAGATTGTGCCCAGATGTGGGAATAAATTTTTCCGCGTTGCCAGACCAGTAATCGAGGTAAACATTTTTCAGCTTTTTATCATTGATATAATTTTGGATCATCTTGCCATCCTGTCCCCAATCCAAATTCGAATCGACCGCCGTTTTATACCCATTATATGTGCCGCCGTAAAGTAGATTAAAAAATGAGATCTGATACGGATTAATATAGAGCGACTGAAGGAATAATAGACCGAGCAAAATGTACAAATAAATATTTTCGCCAATGACTCCAGCCCCTATAAAGAGCCTGTCTCTTATACACATCTGACGCTGCCGACGATCT
>DMQX01000077.1 GCA_003455555.1 Candidatus Tayloriibacteriota bacterium | reverse complement strand
CCACTTTGCATCCTAGGTCCTGCAATTTGCGCAATTTTCGAAACACTACGGCGTGTCCCAAATGAATATCCGGCCGAGTTGGATCCACACCGAATTTCACAATTATATCTTTTTTGTACTCATCCTTAGCTTTCTTTAAAACTTTGTTTTTAAAAACACCCTGAGGGTCAACCAGATTTGCGACTCCGCGGGAAAAAACCTCTTCAATTTGAGCTTCGATATTGCTTGAGTTCATATCACCAATCTAACACGGGAAGTACCTTTTGTGCTAGTATTATACTTACATAAACTTATGCATAAATTTCCAAAAAAACCCGGATTTAAGACATGGATAAAGAAGATTCCATGGAAAGCCATTTTAGCAATTATAGTTATAGTTTCGGCCCTGACCGTGGGCAGTGTCCTGATTTGGGTTTCAACTTTTAAGATTCCTGACCTAGCCACATTGCGAGCCCAGGCCTTGGTACAATCAACCAAGATTTATGATCGGACCGGAAATACCCTACTTTATGACCTAAACCCGAACGTCAAGCGCACGGTAGTACCCTTCGACCAGATCTCTAAGTATGTTAAAGATGCAACCTTATCTATAGAAGACCCGTCCTTCTATAGCCATTCCGGCGTGCAGCCAACCGCAATCATTCGGGCCGGACTCGTTGATCTATTTTCTGGTAGTTTTAAAGAAGGTGGTTCCACGATTACTCAGCAAGTCGTAAAAAACTCCCTGCTCACAACCGATAAAACTATTTCCAGAAAGATCAAGGAGTGGGTGCTATCTATTCGCCTCGAACAGATAGCTGACAAAGATACTATTTTTAATCTTTACTTGAATAGCAATTCCTACGGCGGCAATCATTTCGGCATCGAGGAGGCCAGCGAAGCCTTCTTGGGCAAGCACGCCGCAGATCTGGATATCGCTGAGTCTGCTTATCTGGCCGCTATCCCCCAAGCACCAACCCATTACTCCCCTTACGGAAAGTATGTCAAAGATCTGGAAACCCGAAAAAACCTAGTGTTGAAAAGGATGTTAGATAACAAATTTATTTCTCAGGATGAATACAATAAGGCTTTGACCGAAAAAGTTACCTTCCAACCCGGCGGCAATCAAGGCATCAAAGCACCGCATTTTGTGATGTTCATAAAAAGTTATCTAGAAGCCAAATATGGCGAGGATAAAGTCCAGAGCGGCGGTCTAAAAGTCATCACCACTCTTGATTACACCATGCAACAAAAAGGCGAAGAACTGGCCAAGAAATATGCTCTGCAAAACGTAACACAGTTTAACGCCAGCAACTTGGCTCTAGCAGCGATCGATCCGAAAACTGGCCAGATCCTAACTATGGTCGGATCGCGCGATTACTTTGATAAAACCATTGATGGAAACTTCAATGTTGTTACAGCACCCAACCGACAACCAGGCTCAACCTTCAAGCCATTTGTTTATGCGGAAAGTTTTATTCAAGGCTACACCCCTGAAACTTTAATGTTTGACGCCAAGATCCAGTTCTCAACAGCCTGCGGTTCGAGTGACCTTTCCAGTACCCCACCTTGTTACTCACCAAATGATTACAGTGGCACCTTCCAAGGTCCCATGACAGTACGAAACGCCCTGGGCGGATCCGTCAACGTACCGGCCGTTGAAATGCTTTACATGGTCGGCATAAACAAGGCTTTAGAACTATCCAAAGCGATGGGAATCACCTCGCTCACCGACTCAAACCAATACGGTTTAACTCTGGTGCTTGGAGGTGGCGAGGTCTCACCTATCGACATGACCAGTGCTTATGGAGTTTTTGCGACCGGTGGCATTCGCAACCCATACACCGGAATCCTTTCGGTTCAGGACAGCGACGGTACAATGCTGGAACAGTACACACAAAACAGCACCCAGGTTCTGCCGGAACAAACCGCACTACAGATCTCTGATATCTTAAACGACAATAATGCTCGAGCTTCAGAGTACGGACTAAACTCTCCACTTTACTTCCCCGGCAAGGATGTGGCCGTAAAAACCGGAACTACTAACAACTTCGTCGATGCTTGGATAATCGGCTACACTCCTAACGTTGTTGTAACCGCTTGGGCCGGTAACAACAGCGGTAAACCGATGGCCAAGAAAATTGCCGGGTTTATCGTCGCGCCTTTCTGGCGAGCTTTTATGGATGATATTTTGCCAACACTGCCCGACGAACAATTCAAAACGCCAGACCCTGTTGACCAGACCATTAAACCGATTTTGCGTGGAGTCTGGCCAACCACACTGTTTACTGCATTCTCTTCAACAACAGGCGAAGTTTTGAACGACGGAACCCACAACATTGTTCCCAAAGAGCATTCCCTGCTGTATTACGTAAACCGCGGCGACCCATTAGGCCCTCCCCCTTCCAATCCAGGAAATGATTCGCAGTTCCAAAGCTGGGAATATGGCGTACGAAATTGGTTTGCCACTCACGAAGCCCCAGTCCTGCCAACAGGTCAAGATTCACAAGCGACTTCAACGGCCACAACTAGCAGCCAGTAAAAAATAATAGTTTAACGAATATCAAAGATACCTTCTGTTGCAATTAGCGGCAGGAGGTTTTCTTTTTTCAAAAAAATTTCCTGTCGAAGCGCCGGTGAACCTTGAATACGCAAAATACCGTCCTTTATAATTAAAACTTTTTTATCAACCCTTACTCCAACCGCTTTTTCGATGCTTTTTATAATATTTTCAGTTTGGAGAGTTTTGCTTTGATCAAATTTTTTAAATTTTTCTAAAAAACCTGAGATGTTGAACATGGCCATTATTTGTTCATTGGCATTACGAGGTAGGTAAACGACCCATCAGAGACTCCGCGCATTACCATGGCCCGATTAAGCCCGTTAAACTGGAAAGAAACGCTGTCCGCCTCGATTGATTGGAAGCAGTCAACAATATATTTATAATTGAACGGAATTGTGATCGCATCGCCAGTAATCGCTGCCGCCAAATTATGAACATGCTCCCCCACTTCCGTATTTCTGGTTGAAATCTGAAAAAGTTTTTTAGCGGGATCAACTTTTAGGGAAACTTGATGGAACGCATCTGAAAAAATTGTGGCCAACTTGAGCGCTTGTATAACATCCTGCTTTAGCACGATCACCTCGGTCGTAAACTCTTTGGGGATAATTTGTTTATAGTCTGGAAAGACACCTTCGACTACACGTGAGGTGATATAGGTGCCACCAAATGAAAAAGAAATTTGATTTTTGGTTAGATTCACCTCGATCTCGTCGCTAACATCGTCAATAATCCTGACTATTTCGATAACATTCTTGTATGGAATCAGGATAGCCCCAACATCTTTAAGTTTTTTGCTGTAGATCTTCTTTTCAGCCAAACGAAACGAGTCCGTAGCAACGAAATATATCTCGTTGTCGTCCCCAAAAACATAAACACTGGCTAACTCCGGCTTCATGCTGGCCATAGAAGCCGAATACCAAACCGATTTGAATCCTTTAACCAAGTCCTTGGCGTGAATGTGAAAAGTTTTCTCCTTAGGTACCACAGGAAGAGTTGGAAAATCATCATGATTATACGAATTTATCACCGCCTTGCCGGAAGAACTGGAAACTATCAGATTCTTTTCTACTACTTCAAGGATGATGTTTTCATCTTCTGAAATTTGTGAGACAAAACCAAAAAGAACATTAGCCGGCACAGCCACAATACCTGTCTCTTATA
>DMQX01000069.1:409-13413 GCA_003455555.1 Candidatus Tayloriibacteriota bacterium | reverse complement strand
GAGTAGATCGTCGGCAGCGTCAGATGTGTATAAGAGACAGAAGATAATCTCGTCACTTTGAATGTTGAAAAATGAGGCGATAGTTTTACGCGATTCAGTTATGCGTCGTTTATTCTCAACGGCCTCCGCATAAAGCGATGAAGGATTGGCGAAAAGGACCGAGGCTTCATACATTTTTTTCTCAACAGCCGGATCGATCGGCGTTATGGCAGCATGGTCAAAATAAAGCCTGTGTTTTTGGACTTTTTTTAGCTCTTCCTTTGCCACAACGGCTTCGGGCAGCTTTTTTGCATTTTTTCCTAAGAATTTAAATATATCCATCAAGTCATTCTATAGTGCACAGCCATATTTTGCAAAACTCGATTTTATATGTATAATCACAAGATATTTCTTGAGTTCATTTATCTATGTCAACATTCACCAATCTGCTCAGTAGCAATCTTCAAAATCCGCTTCGTATGGCGCTTTTTGCGGGACTAGTTATTGTTTTACTGGTTATTTGGATAATCAGACTGGAAATGAAATTTCGCAAATTGACAGCCGGCAAAAGCGGCAACCTGGAGGAATCGATAAACCACCTTAAGGATGGTCAGAAACAAGCCGAGAAGTTCATGCTGGAAATGGAAAAATATTTGACCGACGTCGAAAAGCGATTGCAAAAAAGTGTGCAATCAGTCGAAACGGTTCGATTCAATGCTTTTGATGGAGTTGGTGCAAATCAAAGTTTTGCCACCGCACTCGTCAATCAGCACGGCGACGGTGTTGTGATCTCAAGTCTATATGGGCGCGAACGAACCAGTATTTTTTCCAAACCGCTCAAGAGCCACACTTCAGAACACGAACTTTCTGATGAAGAAAAACAGGCGGTGAATAAAGCAAAGGAAACACGCGACGCATAGCGACGCAATCACGGCTTCCATGAAATCGAATTTACAAAAATATGGCTACAAAAAAACCACAAAAGAATACTGCTTCGACGCAGAGCGAGCGGACGCCCGTTGTGGTTGTCATGGGTCATATTGATCACGGCAAATCAACTCTCCTAGACTACATTCGAAAAACTAATATCGTGGATAAAGAAGCTGGCGGTATAACTCAGCACATTTCCGCCTACGAAGTTGTGCATGAAAAAGACGGTGCGGCTAAAAAAATAACTTTTCTTGATACACCTGGACATGAGGCTTTTTCTAAAATGCGTTCACGCGGAGCGATCGTGGCAGACATTGCCGTGTTAGTTGTTTCTGCGGAAGACGGCGTGAAGCCTCAAACAGTCGAAGCTTTGAAAGCGATTCGGATGGCCGGACTCCCTTTCGTTGTGGCCATCAACAAAATCGACAAACCAGCGGCAAATGTAGAGATGACCAAACAGAAGTTGGCGGAAGCTGATGTTTATTTGGAAGGTTACGGCGGCGATATTTCCTGGGTTGCGATCTCGGCTAAAACCGGCCAAGGCGTTTCCGAACTTCTTGATCTAATATTGTTGGTTGCCGAACTCGCCCACTTTACCGGTGACGTCAGCAAAAAAGCCGAGGGTATCGTGATAGAAACAAAGCTTGATACTAAAAAAGGTATTTCAGCAACGTTGATAGTGAAAGACGGAACCTTAAACCGAGGCGCATATATCGTAGCTGGAGACGCCTGGACGCCGGTGCGCATTATGGAGAATTTCTTGGGCAAGCCAATTGAGACGGCGACTTTTGGCGACCCGATACAAATAATCGGCTGGAGCAAATTGCCGGAAGTTGGTAGTTTGTTCTACGCAGTAGATTCCAAAAAAGAAGCCGAAGAAGAAGCTTTAAAGTATAAAACTGAAGCTGCTATCGCGAAAGCGGCGGCCACGAAAAATGTGGTGGTGAAAGTTGCGAACAACGGACCGGTCAAAGCTCCAGTTCCAGGTGAGCCGGTTGTAAAAGTAATTGAGAAGGTTCAAGTGCCGGTTATTTTGAAAGCCGATACGGTTGGCAGTCTTGAAGGTATAGAACATGAAATCTCAAAAATAAAACATGAATTTGTTGAAGTTCAACTGATTCAGAAAGGTATTGGGCCGATCTCTGAAATTGATATTAAAGGAGCGCTCGGCGCAGTTGGCACGGCGGTGCTGGGATTTAATGTGAAGATCGACAACGCCGCGCTCAACTTGGCCGAGCGCTCCGGTATTCACGTCCAGAACTTTAACGTGATCTACAAACTTTCAGAATACTTGGCCGGTGTTGCCGCAGAGCGAGCACCAAAACCAACTGAGGAAGTTCGCGGTACTGCTAATATCTTAAAGGTATTCAGTAAACAACGTGACCGACAAGTCATCGGCGGTAAAGTGATAAGCGGCGCAGTCAAGGTCGGTGAGGTAGTCACTATCCGTCGGCGCGCCGCTTCAATCGGCACAGGTAAAATTCGAAATCTCCAGTACATGAAAGCCGATACGGACACCGTCACCGAAGGCAAAGAATTTGGCGCCCAAATCGAATCCAAGATCGATCTGGCCGGCGGCGACACTATCGAAGCTATAAAATTATTGTAAGACTTTATAACCGCACCATTATGCCCCACCACACTGAAAGACTTTCCGAACAATTGCAACACCTCGCTGCCACTTTTCTGCAACGCGAATCAAATCGTACGTCACTTATCACCGTGACCCGTTGCGAGCTGTCAGACAATCAGAAGTATGCTACTATCTTCATAAGCGTTTTTCCGACCGACAATGAAAAGATGGCCGAAGATTTTGTCAAAAGAAAGCGTACCGAGTTCGTGGCGTATGTTCACGACAACTCAAAGATCGGCCGTTTGCCAAGTGTTTCGTTCAAGATTGACTTGGGCGAAAAGAACCGACAACGACTTGATGAATTAAGTCAGCAGGAAACGAAGAAGTAGACGTGAGTGAGTCCAAGTCCGAAGACTCGCAAAAAAATAAATGGCGTAGTGGCGAAGTTGGTTAACGCGGCAGTCTGCAAAACTGCTATGCATCAGTTCGATCCTGATCTACGCCTCCCTAATAGCAAAAGCTGTTAGAAAAAATTTTAAGCAAGCGAGTTTTTTGAAAGATCTAAAATGCCCGAGTGGCGGAATTGGTATACGCGCACGACTTAAAATCGTGTCTCGAAAGGGGCGTGGGTTCGATCCCCACCTCGGGCACCGGTAAATATTTTGCCGACACATTTGCCGAAAGTCGAAAAATCTGTTACATTTTTTTGACAGAAAATTACACGGTCATGCATCCATAGCTCAGTTGGTAGAGCAACTCCCTCTTAAGGAGATGGTCCCTGGTTCGAATCCAGGTGGGTGCACAAGGACGGCGATATCGTGAAGATCGATTGATATAGGAAGAACGAAAGTAAGTTACGGGCGAGTGGTGAAATGGCAGACACGCCAGCCTTAGGAGCTGGTGCTCGCAAGAGCATGGAGGTTCAAGTCCTCTCTCGCCCACAACTGAAAATACCCTTATTTTACAAGGGTATTTTTTGTACCCAAAAATCAATTTCCGAACTATTCTAGAGATGTTTATGTGTTATAATATCTGAATAATAAACTAATATATAAAGGCTATGGAACAATTCCAACCAACAGTTGATCAACGGATAGAAGCAGTGTTTGGTCCCGAAACTTTAAATGAAACTGCTCAAATTTCAAAGCAAATTTTTGAAACCATGAAAACCCACTTAGCAGGCGTGGCTATTGGTGAAGGTAATTCTACAGAACAACGAAAAAAGGCTCAGGAATACCTATCGGCAATGAGAGATTTTTCAAACTATTTATTTGCACAAGAAACTTCGACAAACTTGGACCCTGAAAATGCAAAAGTTGCAATTGAAGGTGCAGTGGCAGCTTTAGCCCCAGAAATAACCAACGATAATGTCGAGGGCGCAAAAAATCTAATTAGTAAACTTCAAAAACGCTACAATCTTACCCCTTAGTTTACCTACCTCTATTTTCCAAAATCTCCAGATCCTCTATACTCATCCTTATAGAATCAGAGTAGTTCAAAAGTTCGGAAAGCCAGCCTAATCGCCCACTAGATCAGTAAATTAGGTCTCTTTATACCGTCAATTTTGAGGACTTTTTGTGTGTCTACGCATTTTTTTACATCGCCAAATAAACACTTTGGTCGGTCAGCTAGCCCTTTACAAATCAATTAAAGTGTGATAGACATATATCCAGTCGTTCGTTGACACGAACAAGAAACTGATGCATAACGCACCGGTTTCTAACAATAAAAACGTGGAATTCTTTGAAAGGAACTTCCCATGAGTAACCCAGCACCCGGAACCACTACCCCTCCGACCCCTGTCCCAGCAACGGGAGCAGGCGCTCCTGCACCCGGCAGTCCGACCCAGATTCCGGACCCCGCAAACACCGACTTCAACAAGTTGCTCACCACGAGCGAAGAAGCGGTTGCTGTACTGAAGAGTCTGAAGACTGAACTCACTCACGTGAAAACTTCCGTGGGCGAGGTGAAAACGTCTTTGGGCGAGGTGAAAACCGCTGTAGGCGAGAACACCGTCGCTACCCGAGAGGGCACGACGGCGACCATCGCTTCGCAGCGCGCCATCGGCACGGAAATTGTGACCGAGCTCCAGGGCGTGAAGGCAGGCACCGACGGTGCTGCCGCCAGCCTCAAGGCGCTGGACAAAAGCACCAAGCGTCTGCCTCTCGGCGGGATCATTTTCCTCGCCTTGCTGGTCATCCTCATCATCACGGTCTGTGTCTTTGGGTCCATGAAACCCAGGGTCACGATCAGCGGCGATCCGGCGGCACCTCAACACGTTGTGGTTGACATCAACGTCAAAGGCAACACTGTCGAACCGCCGACCGCTCCGCTGTTGGAAAAGTCTGGCAGCACGCCAGGCTCCCCGACCACCGCTACCAAGCCGGTGACACCGACTTCTGCTGCCACGCTGAACGACATGGTTATCCTGTTGCATGAAAACAACAAGGATCTCGTGACGATACTCGAGCCGACCAAAAAAGGTTCGTCGGAAGTTACGTCAACGCCCCCGGCATTATCACTGGCGCCAGGCGCACCGATCCTGACGATACCGCCGGCACCCAAGCTAGTGCCGATTATCCGGCTCAAGAAGGTCCTGAGTTTCAACTCTGACGGGTGCGCGTCAACGGTCTTTACGGCCCAAGACAGCACCATCAAGTTGGCCTCTGGCCCCGAGATCTTGACCCGGTTCGTGAACGATAAAGGCGAGGAGCAAAGCATCAAAGCGCGATGCATCCTGGCTGATACCGACTACGTTCAGGGCGTCGAGAAATGGTCGCAGATCATCGATCTCGATCACCGGGACGCCACGACCGGCGAAGGCCTCATTCTCAAAAACAAGGCCCGCTCCTATGAGATCTTTACGGATGGTCTAACCAGAAAGACCTACTACGTCTCGGATTTCACCGGAGATCTGGAGTACAAGGTGTACCCCGGCAACGTCTGGAAAAAGCCTCTGCCATAAGAAGCAGCGGAACAAGCGCGGAGGGGTTCGATAACCCCTCCGCTTAAAATAGAAAACACCTATCAAGGAGATTCCTATGAGATGCTTCACGGCTCTCATTCTCACGTTAGTTTCGATCCTAATGGCCGGTTGCGGCGGCAGCGCCAACCTCATCGGCAAGCCGATGGAAATGGCTCCCGGCGTTTACGCCACCTGGGGCCATGGTGAATGGGTCAACGCCGTCGGTCACGATGTGTCTGGCCTCCTGTGTTGCGTTCACGACAGTAATACTGGCGAGAACACCTTCACAATGATCGACGGGTCAAGCCCCGGCGTCGTGAAAGCCTTCGCTGCGTACGGCAGCAGCGCAGCTGCCGGAATTCCCGCAGCTGTCGTTGGCCGAAGCCGTGTCACCGCCAACGGTGGCAACGCGAACGCCGTCGCCGACGCAAATGCCAAAGCGACCTCAACCGCGACGGTCGATTGTCCGCCGCCTCACATCGTGCATTAGTTCTTTCAGTTTGCAGTTAACAAGTGATCCCCCGACCTAAAAAATCGGGGGATTTTTCGTATCTAACTTATTTGACAATAATGAATAATATGTTATAATGGCCAAAGACTTGAGTCCTTTTAGAATCTAAACTTCTTGTTAGGAGAAAACATGCGTACGAGCAACATCTTCTGGACTATGGCCAGCTCGTTGCTGGTCACCATAATAGCGATCGTGTCGCTAGCCAGATTTTATGGCTATTCCATGCTCGAAACTATTCTGAGTATCGGTCTCGTTTTAGTGGTACTTGCGTTAATGGCCGGGATTTTTATCTTACTGATGCGGAATATTTATGTTCCTCTACTAGTGAAAAAAGGTAAGATATTTACCTCACCGAAACCGCAAGCCATTAAAGCAATCACCTATGGCCCCGAGGGCAAGTTCGTCAGATGGATCGTCGACCCTACGGAGCTTGTGATCAATAACGATGGGAAGATTCTGCACGAGGACGTGCAGGAAAATGGCAAAACCGTGACAAAACCCGTCGCCGGTACAGCCAAAGAAAAAAAACCCTCTGAGATACTTTTTGATGCCGAGTTTATTGGTCTGTTGCAATATCAAGTTTATACTTGGGAAATGCAGTGGTCGCGGCCTCGCAAGGCTGATGAACAAGCCAAGACTGGTACCCACGAGATCCTCAAGGGCATGGCTGGCGATGAAGACATTGTTCATCGGCGCGAGCAAGTAGATTACCTGAAATACCGACACTTCTTGAGTGATCGTTGGGTAACGCGCTTTGGCGGCAACGATCCTTCAAATGTGATCAACCAGATCAGTTTCACCGCGCTTATCCAAGATCCGCAAAAGGCGATTTTTGGACTATCGGGAGGTTGGTATCCTGCTGTATACGCAGTAATCAATCAGGAACTGGAGAAGTTCATGGCCAGTACTGGAGCGACCAACAAAAACTGGAAATCAGGCATTCCAAAAGATCCGGCGAAACCAGACGGCGAAACCAGGAATACAATGGTTGCACTTAAGGAAGCTTTTGAAAAAGAGGAATTCCTTCAAGCCGTGCTGAAAGCCTCCGGGACAACAGTCTTGGACTTCGCATTTACCAGCACGGATCCACAAAGCCCAGCACTTGAGGCTGCCAATCAAAAAGCCGCTACTGCCGAACAGGATGCGGTGACTAAATTGATAGGAGCCACTGCTAGCAAAAAAGCTCGGGTCATAGAAGGCGAAGGCGAGAAGGAATACCTCGAATTAATCGCCGACGGTAACTATGCTGTCGATACGGCGGCAATGCATGCCGTAGATCCAGAAAACAAGAACAAGGACGTTCGGAAGGTAAAGATCGACGCAGGAAAGTTCGCTAACTTGAAGAATCTGCGCGTGCTCGGCACAGATAACATCTTGGTTAATGCGGGTAATCTGGACAGCGATGATGTGCCGGCCAAAGTCACCCCACCCACGGCACCGCAGCAGCAACCGGCGCAGCAACAAGCACAAGGCCGAACTCAACGTCCATATGGACGTCCGAAAGCACAGAGACCAAAGCAAACATAAGAGTTTTCAACAATTTACAGGGCCGCAAGCACAAGCTTGCGGCCCTTTTTCGTATTTTTTGTATTTAAACTATCTTGACTTTTTTAAATATCTATGCTACACTATTACAGGAAATTAACTTGGTTTTTGAAAGAAAGGAACCATAAATGTTCACAATTCTGTTGTATGTTCTCCTTGGACTTGTTGTCCTAGGAATCATCGGATTCGTTGTTTTGCACCTAACTGTCAAAAAGGTAGCGGCCGAAGACAAAACCGCAGCAGCAAGCTCCGCCACTACTGATCAACCAGTGGACGGAACCAAAAAGCCCGAAACCAAGGACACAAGAGGTCCAAACGAAAGGACGGCTGGCCTGATCCTCAAGGTCTGGCTGTGGTTTCTGGTGGCAGCTATTTTCGTGGCGGTCTGCGTCGGGCTGTACAGCTTTGTTCACCCGGAAAAACCGGAAAAGAAAGAGGTGGCGAACACTCGCTCTGTCGGAGTTGACGGAAACGAGCAGCCTAACCAGTACACGGCTCCAAATTTTTATGACCTAGATCGTAGGTCAACAAAGTATGAGTCACTCATCGTGTACCGCGACCACGAGGTAATGTTGCCTCCTGAGACGGCGCATGCCTCCATCAAGACCAGGAATACAACCGACATATTCGTCATTCGAGGAGAACTCGATGGTAAAGATGTTGGTTCCTGGACGTTCACCGGCGCCCAAGGGGTCGAGACCCCGTTCCCCAAAACGGACAGGTCGTGGATCAAATCCACGAACGTCAAGCAAACAGTAATTGATTTCGTCGATTTACATTGACGAAAGCGGCCAGGACCCAATCGGGTTCCTGGCCGCTTTTTCATACTTTTTTCCTTACTCACGACTATCCGCCTATTGTCGTCGGATGAAATGAACTTGGACCAATTGTATTTTGGATAATCCTAAAGAAAGCAAAAGCGGAAAAAATAATAGCAATTCCAATAACTCCCCAAAGAATGTGTCTGGCACCAGTGACCCGATCATCAGAATTTTCCGCATGGCGGACAAAATTAAACACTCCCCAAAGAAAATATATAACCGCCACCCCGATCAAAAGAAGGATCAGGGGATTTACTATGAGAGTGATTATATTGTTAAGAATATCCATCTAGACTTGTTAGTTAGGAATTCCTGGAGTTGCCACAGGAGTCACGTTTGTAAGATTGAAGGTGTTTTGAACGAACCTTACAAGCCCCCAAACCGACACCATAACAACTATCCCAATAATGCCGTATACCATCATGGTTTTACCTTCACTTCTTGCGCCTTCATCTCCCGCATTAAGTACAAATTTCAAGACTCCATACAAGAACACTATAACCGCAAGCCCGATAAGGATCGGAACAACTGTTCCCATAAGACTCTTTAAGTACGCAAGTGCAGAATCAAGATTTGTAATCGGTGCTTGGCCATTAGAAGAAGGGGCAGCCGTTGTATTATATTGAGTTGAGGGCGGATTAGTTAGGCCATTTAAATTCTGATAGTCGCCGTAAGCAGCAATTGCTACAGATGGTGTCAAAACCTGCAAGAAAAGTAGCATTGTAATCGCCGACAAACCAAACACTGTAAATATTTTTTTCATAATTTTAATGATTCTGCAGGGCCAACACTTTATTGTTGGAGCACTGGGCCAGGAACAGGGCTATTATCTTGCAATCCGAAAGTAGTCTGGACGAACGAAACCAAACCCCAAACCGACACCATAACAACTATCCCAATAATGCCGTATATCATCATCCATTTGCCGTCGGTTCGCTTGCCCTCATCTCCGGCATTGAATATAAATTTCAATACACCAAACAAGAAAACGATAACAGCCAAACCAATCAAAATAGGTACCACCTGTCTCTTATACACCTTTAGACTCTGTAAAAATGCACCAAAACTTGTTAGAGGAACATCCCCTGCCGCTGCAAACGCAAAAGCTGGAGCCAAAGTGAAAATACTAACCAATGAACTAAACAAAACTTTTATTCTTGTCATAAATTTAATTAGATTCTAATAAGTAATTACACTATCCATTATACCCTCCTTTGCCTAAAAATTATACAAGCCGACTGTGGATATCGGTTTGTGAGTCAGAGGTTTTGAACTGAGGAACGAGTGTGCTCGTGCCGAGTGTATTTGTAACAAATGAGACAAGCCCCCAAACCGAAACCATTACGGCGATACCGATTATGCCAAAGATCATAAACTTTATCCCGTCTTGACGTCCCTCCGCATCACCATTCGCGGACTTGGCAATAAAAACCAAAACACCATAGAGAAAAAATACCACTGCGGCACCAATTAAAAGCGGCACGAGACTGGCCATTATAGCAATAATACTCTTTATCAGACTCTGCAACGTTGTGTCACCTTGGAACAGACCTGGAGTAGGACCCACTCCCGACACAGCGGCATGAATAAAGGTAGGAAAAAAGACCAAAAAGTTAGACAGCGCAACCGAAATCCAAAATTTAATATTTTTTTTCATTTTATCGGATTTAAAATTACCTCTTTACTACCCGTGACCTGACTAATTGTTTTAGCTACGACTGTTGCAATAGCCCATGCCCCTAGGATTATAGCCATGCCAATGATCGCATTCATAAAAGCTTTTTTGGCAGACTCCAATTTCTTTTCATCACCCTGCGCCGTCACCAACTGGAACCCTGACCACATTACGTACAAACCGCCAGCAATAGCCAAAAGGTTTACCGCAAACTTTAGAGCGACCGCAACGAGGTCCTGGATCGAATTAACCTGAAGCGGATTACAAATAGTATTTGGTTTACACGGTATCGGTCCGGTACCGCTATCCACTGCAAAAGTGGAAACTGGCAGCAGAAAAGGCAAAAGCAACATTCCGAGGATTACGATTGATGCGAATACTGAAGATATTTTTTTCATAAAAATTATTTTAAATAAGTGCTTTTCGCGTAATCCGAACTCAAAAAAGTTGTAGCGATCAGATGAAAAACAAGCCACCCAGACAGCATGACAAGGATACCAATACCCACACTCATAAAAACTTTATTTGATTTTTCAATCTGACTCGGATTATCCCCTGCTGACAAACGTAACCAACCAGCATAAGCAAAAGCGATGGCAGCAAGAGGCATGGATATTATTATCGCGTAGTTAATTAATCTATTGATCATTTCTACGGCAGTTGTGAAATTACACTGATCAATCAAAGCCTTGGTCTCAGTAGGAGTAAGCACCACCGAGCCATCGCTTCTTCCGCATTGAACCAAAGCATTATCAGCTGCAGCAAACGCGAGAGGCGTCAAAACTCCAAAAAAACAGGCCGCCAGGAGAATCATTATTGAAACTTTTTTAATAACCGTGGTCATAAATTAATTTCTATTGCTAAACAATTGACTCAACCGACTGTTGGCGTCAGTTACCGCTTCTTCAGGTCTTTTGCCACCGGAAAGCACCGAACCCACCATATCCCCAAATATGGAATTAGTCACCGAACGATTTGGGTCAAGCCAACCTTGGCTTTGAAGTGCTGCGGTGTAGAAGACTGAAACAAAAGGACTGGATGGCTTTAACGCGAGCAAATCTCGCGTTACCGGCGGGAAACCGCTGACATCACTCCAAACAGCTTGTGCCGCCGAGGTAGTTAATGCCACAAATGCATTGGCAGTGGCCGTAATATTAGAAGCACTTCTTAAAATAGCCAAACCTGTAACTTTTCCATAGGTCAAATTTGCCGAGCTGGTTAAGCTCTGAGGCATCGGTGCCACATCAAAATTCAAGTTTGGATTACGAGCGTAAAGATTACTAAGTTCGCTCGCGTAGCCAAAATACAGGGCAAGATCGCCGGCTGCAAACGCATCCCGTGATAAAGGCAAAGCAGTGTTCCACGAGTACAAGCTTTTTGCAGGGTCGGCAAATTGAGTGTAGAAACTCAGAGCAGCCGTCGCACCATTAGTCACAGTCGAACTGTTCGAACCAGTTAAAGCACTTTTCAGAACACCGTTGGTACTATCTATTTCCACAATTGGAGTACCCGCTTGAAACATCAAAAGAGAAAGGATTTCTTTGGCATGTGACACATTATCATATGTACCCAAAGCCAAAGATGTCTTTAATATATTGTGATTGATATCAACTTTATTTATTTTTGCTATAGCTCCATCGGGTCCATAAAGTTGCGACCACGAAGTCGGCGGATTAGAAATACCGGCATTAGCAAACAAAGTACGATTCCAATACATAACTATAGGATCAACAGTAAAAGGCAAAGCTTCGATCCCTTGAGGTGTTAAAAATAATTCGGCTTCTTGGATATAAGAATCTTTAAAGGTTCGCTCAGAAAACGAGGTATATGGAATTTGGATAATCTTGTCCAAATATTGCAAAGCAGCATCTTGAGAGATCATCACAGCGTCCGGCCCTTGTCCAGCGGCAATCGCCTCAACAACATCCTGGTCAAAAGTTTCCGGAGCCTTAGCCAAATAGACCACGGCGACCTTTTTGGCATCGAGTGCAGCTTTTATTTCCCCGCGTTGAAGGAACGTTTGCATTGTCACACTCGGAATTGTTCCCCAGATCGTGACTGAAACGTTCTGTCCACTATTGGAAGCTTTATTCAAAGCAAAAACCGATATCGCCGCAACAATGGCGATGACCAACCCACCAAGAAAGAAAAGTTGAAATTTTGTAAGAGAGCCGAAGTTCATGTTATTTTTTTCTAATTACCAACCCATAATGATGCGACCCAGCCGGAACACTTCGTTCGACGGCAAAACCGTTCTTTTCAAAAAAATCTTTGGCCTGACTTTCAGTCACAACCATGTTTGCGTGAGGTCCGATGCCTTTTGATGCGCCGCTCCAATCGATAAAAAGCAAACGGCCATTGGACTTGAGGATGCGAGCGATCTCTTTTGCAAAATTCTCTTTTTCCTCGATTTGAAAAAAAATATTCGAGGCGATAACCACATCAACACTATCGTCGCGCAGTTTGGTACCGCCGACTTTTTCCGCATTGCCCCAAATTATTTCAAGGTTGGTGAGCTGTTCACGATTTGCTTCGTTCTTTAAACGATCAAGCAGATCCTTTTGCACATCAATGGCATAAACTTTACCGTCGATGTCTTTGCCTTTAACCATTTTGGACGCGGCCAAAGCATAGTGGCCAGTTCCCGCACCGAGATCGGCAACTATCGTGCCTGGAGAGATCCCAAATTTTTCAAGAATTTCCTGCGGGTTTGCAAACATGCTTCTATTATATGATGAGCTGGACGCTATGGGAAGTGGAGAACTAAGCCTTCACTCGCCTTCTTAAAATTAAAATGGCACAAAGGGTAAGGTTTGTTGCCACAAGTGTCGTTTGATAAAAGGCTGTTGTAAACGAGTAATGTTGCAGAGCGAATATACTCAATAGATTTGTACCTGCGCTTAAAATCCAGGTTATCAATGTCTCACTGTATGGCTCTTCGAAGCTTTTTCTGAAGGTCGGGAAATACGCGATGAAATCAACTAAGGCAACGATAAATATAGAGT
>DMQX01000069.1:0-350 GCA_003455555.1 Candidatus Tayloriibacteriota bacterium | reverse complement strand
GATAAATATAGAGTAAAGAGGGTTGTTAATAAAAAAATATACAGATAAAGCGATCAAAGCCCCGATCAAACAGTACAGATCGAACCTTTTTATATTCTTTGTCCCGAATTTAATCGAAAGCACAAAAACACTTAAACACATTGTAGCTCCTGCAACTAAAGCCCACGACCCGCTTCCCGCCCCACCCTTAAATATCGCCGCGGCGCCCACCGCCTGCAAAATAGTCCAAATCAACCATGAGTATGCATGGGGCTGAGTCTTTTTCAAAAAAATATCCCTAAAATATGGGATAAAGATTATGACAGTAAACGCGGCAGATGTTACCGCCCAGAATAATTTTAGGTTGATCA
>DMQX01000006.1 GCA_003455555.1 Candidatus Tayloriibacteriota bacterium | reverse complement strand
GGAGATGTGTATAAGAGACAGCCACGAAACACTACCAAAACGATACCCAATCGCGTATAAGATTATTATCGGCAGGATTAAGACAAAAACGACCATTAGGCCAAAAAGATAAGTCAGACGTTTTTTTCTGGACATCGGATTCATGTTTTTTGTTTTTATTTCCTATATTTCGGCGTGACCCAGAAACCCATGTACCGACCAAACATCAGCCGTGTTTGAGCTTCCAGGCCCGGTATAGCGCCAAAGATGGTGATTGTCAGTGGAATCAGGGCCCATTGCAACAACATGAAGGTTTTAGTCAGCCAGACTCGCTTATAATTGGCTGGCGGTGGTGGCAGGAACGACAAGGAGATCATAGCTGACAGCACAATACCAAACATGGAAACAATCATCAGATCACGGGTCAGAACCGGCAGGTTGTATGACAGTATTGTAGCATTGAACCTCTTCCCGCCCAAAATAACCGGCAACCAGCCAAGTAGGAATATCATGATTGGATTGGTTGCTAATGACCAAAAACCTTCGATCTGAATAAAGGCCGTCCGAACTTTTCTTTTAAGTGGAATTTCCTTATTTTTTATGAAGTTAAAAAGAATGTATGGAACATTTTCCACACCCCAAGTCCAGCGACGATTTTGCTTATAAATATTTTTTAGGGTCTGCCAGAAATTCTTGGCCAGATTGGCATCCATCGATACAGGATACGAAATCGGAACAACGAAATAATCGCCGTTGTTCGCCATCAACATATTCCAATATATTCTAGAGTCCTCCGAGACCATATTTTTTTGCCAATATCCAACTTCATAAAGTGATTGGAAACTAATCGAGTGCGAGGAAAAGGTGGCCAGTTTTTCCGGGCGTTCCTGTTGAACCATCTGCCAGAAAGTACTGGACATAGAAACAACTCTCGAAACGGCCGGCGACTGCCAGATATTATTATTATAGAAAGGCACTGGTTGGAAAGATGCTTTGTGCGGATTTGGCACAGTCAAGAAATGCCAGGTCAAACAGGAAAAATATTTCGGATAAACCACGGTGTCAATGTCGAAGGCTGAAACAATAGTATCTTTGTAGGAAATCTTGTTCACATCAAGAATTTCTTTTCTCGCCACTTCCGCGGCATAGGAAATGTTAGAACCTTTACCGGCCATTTCTCCAGGCACATCCTTTGGATGAGTAGTGATCAGAAAATGTCCGAACGCGTTTGCGTATTTATCTTTCATCTGCAGAGCCAGTTCATGCGCCCCCAGCCCTGCCCGCTCTTCTCCGGCCAAAACTACGATCATCTTCTTAGGACTATAGTCACTCTGAACCAAAGATAAGATGCTCTGTTCAATAACTTCCAGGCCTTCCTTGTAAAAAGGCAAAATGATCATATGAGTCAGATGCTCATATTTAAATTTGGACAGCATACTCCGCCAATCCAGCTTCATATTATGTTTCACTCTTTTCCAGTTGTGCCTCAAATGCACAGACAAATAAATAGTTTTAAATAGCCAGTACAAATCGAAAGCAATAATAAAATAAGCCGCATAAAAGGGTTTAAAGATGGACAGTACAATAACCCCGAGCAACGTACCCCACGAGAGGAGACCGGGCAATATTTCGAGTGCTCGATAAAGTATCCTATCAGATCCAGTAAGTTCAGATGCTCTACCTACATGAAAATATGGGGATTTGCTGTATTGCATAATGCATACTTTCACCGAAAGTATTCTGGAGCCATCTCCCGGGCTTGAACCGGGGACCTTCGCTTTACAAAAGCGTTGCTCTACCAACTGAGCTAAGATGGCTTCTATTAAATTCGCAAACACCTACCAAGACAGCTAAGATGGCTTCTATTAAATTCGCAAACACCTACCAAGACAGCTAAGATGGCGTTGGTTTTATTGCGACCGGAAGTGATTTTTGTAATCGGTCACATCCTTGAGGTAAAAAGAGGTCGGCCCTTTAGACTTGATCTCTCGCTTACCCCGCACCACGTCACTGGCCTTTTTGGTCACGCTTTGCACATGTCGTTGCCACCAAACTTTCTCGACAAACTTTTGTCCAGCAAAAGTCGACAAGCCGGTCCAGAAATGTTTGGTAACAGCCACCCGCACCACACCTTGGGTGACATGCAAACTTCGGTGGGCCAATTTCTCGGCATGCCTGCGCATGCTGACCGCCAGCACTTGCCGGCCGGCTTTAATTTCATAGAGCTTGGCGACAATCATTGCCACCATCGCCAGAAATGAGATTCCTAAAACGACAAGTGCGGGTATCATACTATTTTATTGAAAATCGAACAAATCGTCCGACGGCGATTTTTTCGCCAAACTTATGAATTGCCTCGTTGATCAGATCAGTAATAGTGATATCTGGATCTTTTACAAACATCTGTTCAGCCAAAACGCGCTCCTTGAAATAGGCGTCAAGTTTGCCTTGAAGGATCTTCTCATGAAGCTCTTTTGGCTTACCTTCCACTTCTTTCAAAAATAGAGCCTTTGTGGAGTCTTTAACTGCATCAGTAACATCAGCCAAAGTATTAAACTCTGGGTTAGCCGCAGCCACATGGAGGGCAATATCGTAAGCCAGCTTCACAAAACCCTCATTGCCGGATACGAAGTCAGTTTCGCAAACAAGCTCCACCATAGCCCCTACAGCGCCTTTACCGTGAATATATGAAGCAATAGTGCCTGCACCAAAAGTCCGATCTGACTTTTTAGCAGCCACATCTTTACTCTTTTTCTTGAGAATTGCGAGAGCCTTTGGGGCGTCGCCATTTGCCTCTTCTAGAGCCCGCTTCACCTGCATCACCGAAAGGCCAGTTGCCTCTCGAAGTGACTTGATTTGATCAAGTGTAACCATAGATTTAAATTATTTTGTAACTTCTGCAGTCTTTGCGCCCGTGTTTGACTTTACACCCTCGGCGTATGCTGAAGAAAGTTCTTTGAGGAGGAATTCAACGCTGGCCTTTGCGCTGTCATTTGCAGGGATTGGGTAAGTCACTTTTTTAAGGTTGCAATCAGAACCACAGATACCAACAACTGGAATACCCTGCTTTTTGATCTCGGCCAAAGCAATGTGCTCTTTTTCTGTATCAACCATTACGATCGCAGCTGGCATTTCTTTGAGAGAAACGATGCCCAAGAAAGTGTTCTCGAGTTTGGCGATCTCTTTGTCGATGAGCAATCGTTCCTTTTTGGTGTATTTCACCAACTCACCTTTCTCGCGTTTTGACATGAGGTCTTCATACTTATCAATTCGCTTTCGGATCTGTGGGAAGTTTGTGAGGGTACCGCCGATCCATCGGAGGTTTACGTAAGGCATGTTGATTGCAGAAGCAACTCGTTGAACAGCCTCTCGTGCTTCGTTCTTGGTTCCAACAAAGAGAACTTTTTTTCCGGCTGCGCCGCAAGCCGCAACGAATTTCTTGGCTTCGAGAAGTTTGTCGCTGGTCTTTTCCAAATCGAAAATCTCCACGCGGTTTTTAAGACCGAAAATGAAAGGCGCTGCAGTTGGATGACGTCGTGAACGGGTGTACGCAAAGTGAGAACCGACCTTAAACATCGATTCCACCAGGGCTCCGTTTTTGTGTTGAATTTCTGACATATCCGACGATTTTAGCAGATAACCACTTATAATGCAACAGAGGGCTACAGACCAAGCCTTTTGGCATGCACGCATAAAAATCTGCTGATTTTTTGCTCTGCTCGCGCCGTCGCGCTGTGCAAGGCAGCCCAAAAGTCTTAGTCTTTCACCTCAAAAATATTATTCTCCACATTCTAAAATATCAGCGATACTTTAATCAAAAAGCAGTGACTCTTAGTGATAAAGTGTACTACCGAGCAAAACACCGTTCGCCCAATAGAAGCCCGTCTCCCCTGATGGAAGAATATCGTATGTTGCGCCCTCACTGTACGAAACACGATCTGTACTTACAACTGAAGCACCGTCATATGGGTTGCCTGGTACAAGATCGCCAACAGTGCGACCATCAATGGTCGGATGTCCAGGAGAAGCAAAAAGCTCTAGTCCGCCAGTTAGAACCAAATGAACCATTTGATGTGTTGGCGGTACTGGTACTTTTGAAGTTTTGGTGATGATTCCAGAAATACGCTGACCCGATTTATCAGTGGTCCAAATAGACATGCCAACTTGCAAATCTTTTACGGCAAATGATCCCGAGGGCGTTTCGATCAAGGTGTTACCGGCAAGACATATCGGGCATCCGTAAGCTGGGTGATTAAAAACTTTATTGAAAGTAATTGTCTGACCAGAATAATCTATACTCAAGAGTTTGTCTGATACTCCGGCACATGTAAGCCCCACATCGTCTCCTATATGTAAAGTTCTTGGAACCCCAGGGTCATTTTCACTAATAACCGGAGTTGATGGCCACCACGTACCTTCCACACTGTCGGAATTGATTTTTTGTATTAAGAAAGAACTTTCTGATTCTCCCACCGTTTTAGTTACGTTCAATGGATTTCCAACCACGATCGCTATTGTGTCAATGATTTGGGAACTACCATTTTTCACTCCACGCAAAGTGGCTGTGAATGTACCCAAGGACGTGTATTTATGTTCTGTTCTTATCTGACATATGCTCTTGGCGCCAGCTACTAGCGCGAAACACTGCTGCTGCAGAGAATCATGAGAACCATCGCCATAATCAATCGAAAAGTTATCAAATGGCGACGGGTCGGAAGAAGTCGCGAAAAAAGTAACATCAAGTGACGGCGCGCCCAAAATTGGTCGCGCACCTAATTTTATGCCGCTTGGAATCGGCGCTGGAGCAGGAGATGGTTTAGGGGTTAGTTTCGGAGTCGGTTTTGGTGTAGGCGTAGGAGTCGGGGTGGGTGCAGGAGTGGAAGTGGAACTTGGCGTGATAACCGGTGGAGTTTTAACATTATTAATAACGACAGGCGCTTCCGCTTTTTTATTCTCATAAACATACACCCCGCCACCAATCGCCAACAACGCGATAATCGCTATTAAAAGAGGAGCAATAAAACCTTTTTGTGAGTTTTTCATGTATACAGAATACTCCGCTTTGCTAAAAATACAATGGAAGAGCTTGATTACTCGACGGAATCATCATCCGCTTCATCAGCACCTTCGGCGCGTTTGCCGGAAGCCAAAGAATCGATAATGTCGTTGAGCTGACCTTCGAAAATTACGTCTATATTGTGCCAAGATTTCTTGAGGCGGTGATCGGTAATACGGTCCTGCAGGATATTATAAGTGCGGATCTTTTCTGAACGGTCACCTGTGCCGATCTGGTCTTTGCGCTCCTGTGAATATTTTTTGGCGTCTTCCTCCTCTTTTAGCGCCTGCAGTTTAGCTCCGAGCAAGCTCATAGCTGCCTCTTTGTTGGCGCCCTGACTGCGTTCGGTAGTAGCACGTACTTCGAGTCCTGTCGGAAGGTGTACGATTCGCACAGCCGATTCAACCTTGTTGACGTTCTGTCCACCTTTACCACCGGCGCGGGAAAATTCAATTACGATGTCGGAAGGATTTATTTCATATTTTATTTTCTTGCGCATGGGCAAAACCGCGACCGAAGCCGTTGAGGTATGAACGCGCCCCATCTTTTCCGTCTCAGGCACACGTTGTATACGATGCACGCCGGTTTCGTAGCGCATTTTTTTGTACACATCACGACCTCGCACCTCGATCGTTACCTGTTTGTATCCATCAGTTGGTGTCTTTGATTCTTCGAGAATGCGCGTGCCCCAGCCCTGCAAAACTGCAAAAGCCTGATACATATCGGCCAATTTGCGAGCAAAAAGTGCGGCTTCCTCGCCACCCGCGCCGGCCCGGATTTCCATAACGATCTCATTTGGAAATTCCTCTTCGGCTTTGTCAGATTCCAAGATCGCATCCATTTGTGCCAGCAGCTCACTTTTTTGCACGGCAAAATCGGCCAAATCACCTTCAGCCAATTCTTTCATTGATGGATCACTTGCGGAAAGAGCCAAGAGCTCGGCTTCCCTTTTTTCTAAATCTTCCAAACTATCAGCTAGATAGCTCGTTTTTTTATTCTGTTTGTATTTTGTGAGGTCTAGCATCTACTCAGCCTTCTTTGCTGTCTTTGTAGACTTGGCTGTGCCAGTTTTTGCTGCTCGAGCCTTAAACTTCTCAACACGTCCTGCGGCATCAAGAGACTTCTCTGTTCCTGAATAGAATGGATGGCAAGTACTGCAGCTGTCTCTTATACACATCTCCGAGCCCACGAGA
>DMQX01000089.1 GCA_003455555.1 Candidatus Tayloriibacteriota bacterium | reverse complement strand
TCTTTTTGGCCTAATGGTCGTTTTTGTCTTAATCCTGCCGATAATAATCTTATACGCGATTGGGTATCGTTTTGGTAGTGTTTCGTGGTTACAGTTTACCGGAACGGGTGGTATTTTTGTTCGGACTGAACGTTCAGGTGTTGAAGTTGATGTTGACGGCACGGTTGAAAAAAAGACCGGTATTTTTCAGCACAATTTCCTGGTGGCGGACTTAAAACCCGGTCTGCATTCTCTGGTTGTGAAGTCCGATGGATATAACCAATGGACAAAAAAGGTGAATGTCTATGCTGAAAAGGTGACGGAAATAAATCCCTTTCTGATTCCTGATAAAACGGTGCTCCGACCGCTCTATCAATATATTTTGCCCGGCGGTTCAGTGATCGCCACTACCTCGGCTGTATCGTTGAAAAAAATACCAAACAAATTGATAAGTCCAGATTATCTGGCAGTATCAAAACTATTCGCGTCTTCAAGCTCAGCAGTTATTGCGACCAGTTCCCGCGAGTTGTTTGATTCCGCTAAATTTGATTTTACTAAAAAGAAAGGTTTGATACTGAAAAATAAGCTGGCCTTATGGCAGGAAGATAAAAACTTGTTCGTTGAGTGGCTGGGGGATGAAAATGGCCTTCCTTACTACTTTTGTTCAGATGAAACGTGTGTGGTTAAAAAGGAGATTGTTGTAAACTCGGATATTTCGCATTCTGATTTCTATATCGGCAAAGATAATTATGTTCTGGTCGCTTTGCCCGACGGGATTTACGTTTATGAGATAGATGACCGGTGGTCAGCTCAAAATAAAGCTTTACTCATTCCGGGCAAGGGAATTGATTTTCGGGTGAGCGTGAACGGCATTCTTTATATTAAAAATAGCGACGGCATTTTTACGGCGGATTTGTAAAAGGCCTTATTTACGTTATACTTTCTCGCATAACACTATGAATGAAAAAATTGGACACCCGCACCCTTTGACTGTGACGATTCGTGAAATATATTCGATCTTCCGTGACATTGGTTACGACATCGCTCAAGGTCCCGAGATCGAGACCGAGTTCTATAATTTTGACGCGCTGAATATTCCAAAAGACCACCCAGCGCGAGATATGCAAGATACTTTTTGGATAAAATCCTCAGATCGAAAAGTGTTGCGCACTCAAACTTCGGCTGTTCAGATACGCTATATGGAAAAAAATAAGCCGCCATTCAAAATTATTGTGCCTGGAAAAGTTTTTCGCAACGAGGCTACGGACGCGACCCACGAAGCGCAGTTCTATCAGATTGAAGCATTGTGTGTTGATAAAAATGTTACGCTCGCGGACCTCAAAGGTGTTTTGACGTATTTTTTTAAAAAGTTTTTTGGTGATGATGTCGTGATCCGTTTTCGACCAAGTTTTTTTGCATTTACTGAGCCGAGCGTGGAAGTGGATATGCAGTGGAAGGGCAAATGGTTGGAAATGGGTGGCGCCGGAATTGTTCATCCAAAAGTTTTTGAATCAAGCGGTATTGATGTGTCGAAGTGGACGGGTTTTGCTTTCGGTTTCGGTATTGACCGACTGGTCATGTTGAAATACGGAGTTGACGATATACGACTTTTGTATCAAGGCGATCTAAGATTGGTTAATCAATTCTAATGAAAATTTCACACAATTGGCTTCAAACATATTTTGAAAAAGATCTGCCGAAACCGGAAGTTGTTGCAGAGTCTCTGACTTTTCATTTTTGTGAAGTTGAGGGAATTGAAGCCGTTAATAGCGATACGGTATATGACCTCAAGATCTTGCCAGACCGTGCTCATTACGCGTTATGTCATAGGGGTATCGCGCGTGAGTTATTTGCGGAATTTAATTTGCCTATATCTAAGCGCGTGGTTGCGGCGCCGGCGATCACGGCAGGTGAGGTTGAATTTAAACTCGAAGCCGGCGCCGATCTTTGCCGGCTGTACAATGCTCGGTTGGTGGAAAACATCGAAGTCGGGGATTCACCTGCTGACGTTCAAACTTTACTTACAGCCATCGGCCAGCGTCCGATCAATAATGTTGTCGACGCCTTGAACTTCGTTATGTTCGATATTGGCCAACCGCTTCATGCTTTTGATGCTGACAAAGTGCAAGGTGTCCTTGTTATTCGTTTGGCTGTGGATGGAGAAAAAATCGTCACCTTGGATGGTAAAGATATCGTCCTGGATCCATCCATGTTGGTCATAGCTGATAGTTCCGGACCGTTGGCGATCGCAGGTGTAAAAGGTGGAAAGCGAGCCGAGGTTACGTCACTGACAAAACGGATCATCCTAGAATCAGCTAACTTTGATCCTGTTACTGTTCGCCGGACTTCCACCAAGATCGGTATCCGCAATGAATCGTCAAAACGTTTCGAGAATGAAATCGCGGTGCAATTGTCCACCGAAGCGATCGAAACTATTTCGGCACGGTTAGCCAGTCTGATGCCTCAATCAAAATTCGGGCCTGTCGTCAGTAAGCGTGGTTTACTTCCCGAAGAGAAAAATGGCCAAACTGTTTGCCGGCACGATCTATTCCAGTCAAATAGCCCTATTGAAGTGCCTGTCGGTTACGTTCAAAAAAAATTAGGCACCGACATTCCAGAGAAAGAAATTCAGGATATATTTGAGCGGTTAAGTTTTCAAATACTTCCTCCTGATGAAGAAAATAAAAATTATCGTTTAGTAGTACCTAGCGACCGACTTGACCTTTCTATTCCTGAAGATATTACCGAAGAAGTTGGGCGTATTTGGGGCTACGACAAAATTAAGCCGGCAATGCCACAAAAAGTTTCTGTGCCAACAGCCGTAAACCAGTTCGCTTATTGGATCGAAAAAATAAAAGATGTTTTGGTTGGCCTAGGATATTCTGAAGTCCAAACTTCTTCCTTTGCGGCTTTGGGTGATATCGAAATTCAAAACCCATTTGCCTCGGACAAAAAATATTTGAGACGCTTTTTGTATGAGAATTTAGCTACCGCCTTGGAACGCAACGGTAAAAATGCGGCTTTGCTCGGGCTTGATGAGGTAAAAATATTCGAGATTGGAACCGTGTTTGGTGCAGAAGGCGAAACCGTAAATCTTGGCTTGGGTGTTTTTGTGGCAAAAAATTTGAAAAAAAAGGATCAGTATATTGCGGAAGAAATAAATAAAACTTTCGAAGCTATTTCCAAAGTTGTCGGTATGACTATAAAAATAACCAAACCACTTGGCCTAGCCGATTCAGTTGTAGATATAAGACTATCGGATTTTATTCCAAAGTTTAAAGTCTCGTTGACCTGGGATTTGAAAGATTTTTCGAAGAGTATTAAATATAAAGCATTTTCAGCTTATCCTTACATGGTTCGCGATGTTGCAGTTTTTGTGCCAAGTAGCGTTACACAAAAAGAAGTTTCCGAGGTTATTGAGTCTGTTTGCGGACCACTAAAGATTCGTATGGATATTTTTGACGTGTTTACTAAAAAGTTTGACGATCGGGAAGAGAAAACATCCTATGCGTTTCACATTGTTTTCCAGTCTCACGAGCGCACTTTGAAGGAAGAGGAGGTGAACGAGGTGATGAAAAAAGTCACTGAAGCGTTGGCCGCAAAATCTTGGCAGGTTCGTTAGGTGTATATTGCAAAAAAAATAAATAAAAAAAAGAGCGACTCGGGTGAGTGCTCAGGTTTCGCGCGCCATTAAAGGTGTCAGTGTTTCGATTGGGCCCATGAACATGCCGGTGTGCAGTTCAAGTTGTCGAACGCGGAAAGCGTTCATTGGCATGCCCACTTGCAGGATTTTGCGGATCTCTGTTTGTTGCAGGCCTGATTCGGTCACCAGTGTCTTTATCACAAGTATGTTCCAGGCGATCCGGAAGCTGACATTGGTCGTGATCTTGCGCTCCTGGCCGGCTAAAAAAATGAAAAGACCTGAAGTTGAAACGCCTGGTCCAGCGAGGGTTTCGAACACGGGCAGTTTGAACTGCGGATCTTTTGAGGCTGCATAGAAAAGCATTGCCTCACCAATCCCGTCGTCGCACTCTTGGGTATGGTGCACACAGACTTTGATATTTTTAATATTTTTTCGTTTGCACCAAACAAGTTCATTTTCCAGACCGGTAATAATTTCCGGGCAAAGCAGGCCAGTCAAATATAGGACTTTGGACATATTGAGACTCCGTAAAGATCAGTATGAGAATCTGTCGGTATTAAATACTATTTATTGATAAATCGCAAATTTATATATATATGAGTTGGGCCCGCCAGAAATAAATCTGACGGGTCCATTTGGATGTGCGTATTTAGTTCAGCACATCCGTGACCGATTTGACGAGATTTAAGAAGGAGACCGCCCCCTTCTGGTTACCCGCCTTGGTGAGCTTGGCGGCGCAGCCGAGCGCAGCTGCGACAAACTGTTCCGGCTTGCTCAGTGCATAAGCCTGGACGGCCTGGGCGCTGCTCGGGAAAGCCAAGACAACATGACGACGACGTGAAAGTGCAACCATGATCGACTCCATCCGAATAATGTTGCGCAAGACGGGGAACATAGCTGTTCCGTGCGTCTTACTCTGTTACTATTATATCATATATAGCGTATTTGTCAAGCAGATGAGTAAGGCTAAATAATGGCTGTATACATGGGCTTTGGCTGGTCAAAAAAACTGTGGAAAAGCTTTGCGGTAGGAAGCAAAAAATGCTATACTTAGGTGACAAAAAAGCACATTATTGCTTCATTTTTATTCCAAATTCCATGGCTGAAGACAAGAAAAAACCATCATCATATAGCGCGCAGGATATTCAGGTACTCGAAGGTCTAGAGCCAGTTCGCAAGCGTCCAGGCATGTACATAGGTACAACCGGTCCTGACGGTTTGCATCATCTTATTACTGAAATTTTCGACAACTCCCGTGACGAAGCTATGGGTGGTTTTGCCAATGATATTGAAGTTGTTCTCCTACCTGACAATCTAGTGCGAGTGACGGACAACGGCCGAGGTATTCCGGTGGACGTTATGAAGCAGACTAAAGTCTCGGCTCTGGAAACAATTATGACCACTCTCCATGCCGGCGGAAAGTTCGGCGGTGAGGGTTACAAAGTTTCCGGAGGTTTGCACGGTGTGGGTGCTTCCGTTGTGAACGCTCTTTCCGTTATGTGTAAAGTTATGGTTCACAAAAGTGACGGTGCTGTCAAAAGTGGTGTGTACATGCAAGAGTACAAGCGCGGCAAGCCGGTTTCAAAAGTTGGAATTATCGGCACAACAAAAAAACAAGGAACTATTGTTGAATTCGAGCCGGATATTGAGATTTTTAAAGAAATTTCATTTGATTTTAATCGCGTGGTCACCCACATGAGGCAACAGGCCTATCTTGTAAAAGGTCTTCGTATTTCTATCATTGATGCTCGTGAGGTTAAAGATAAATTAGATACAGAAAAGGTTTTCTATTTCCGTGAGCTTGGTTTGGATGTGCCGTCAGAGACTTTCTATTTTGAAGGCGGTCTTTTGTCGCTGGTTAAATTCACCAACCAATTCCAGAAGCCGATACATAAAAATATTTTTTATGTCGATAAAGCGGCTGAGGGGGTTGAATCAGTTGAGGTTTCCCTTCAATATGTCGATGATATCTCAGCGCGTATGCTGGCTTTTGCGAACAACATTCATACGCCAGAAGGTGGTACTCATGTGACCGGTTTCAAAACGGCACTCACTCGTACGCTCAACACTTATGCCAAAACTAACGGCTACACCAAAAATGGCGAAGATACTTTTACCGGTGATGACGTTCTCGAAGGTTTGACGGCTGTTATTTCTGTAAAGATCCGCGAGATCCAGTTCGAAGGTCAGACCAAAGCCAAGCTCGGCACCGTTGAAGCCCAAAGCGCGGTGACGACGGTTTTTGGCGAAGCTTTCTCGGCCTTTCTCGAAGAAAATCCGGAAGATGCTAAGGCGATTGCCAACAAAATAATTTTGGCCATGAAGGCTCGCAAAGCCGCCAAAGCTGCCAAGGACTCCGTGCTCCGCAAAGGTGCACTTGAAGGGATGACCTTGCCTGGTAAGTTAGCGGATTGCCAAACTCGCGATGCCAGTGAATCCGAACTCTTCATTGTGGAGGGAGACTCCGCAGGCGGTACGGCCAAGCAGGGGCGCGAAAGACGTTTTCAGGCTATTTTGCCACTTAGAGGAAAGATCCTGAACATCGAGCGCGCGCGACTGGATCGCATGCTTGCCTCGGAGCAGATACGCGCGCTCGTTATCGCTCTCGGTACAGCTATCGGAGATACTTTTGATATTTCCAAATTGCGATATCACAAAATTATTATTGCCACAGATGCTGACGTGGACGGCGCGCACATTCGCACACTTTTGCTGACGTTATTCTACCGACACTTCCGACCACTCATAGACGCGGGACATATTTGCATCGCCCAGCCGCCTCTATACAAAATAAAAAAAGGCAAAGAAATTTTCTATGCCTATACTGACGAAGAAAAAAATAAAATTGTCGGAAAGAATGCCGAGGTAGAAGAAACAACGCAGGAAATTTCCAACGAAGCTGAGCCGGAAGAAGAGGTGGCAGAAGGCGCGGACGAAGCTGTTAAAGCCAAGAAGAGCAACAAAGTTTCAATCCAGCGATATAAGGGTCTCGGAGAAATGAACGCCGAGGAGTTGTGGGAAACCACCATGGATCCAACCAAGCGTATTTTGAAACGCGTTGATATTGCTGACGCTCAGGATGCGGACAAGATCTTTGACGTTTTGATGGGCAGCGATGTCCCTTCTCGAAAAGCCTTTATACAGTCTAACGCGACAAAAGCGAATATAGATATTTAATAAAGAAAACTAGAAAGTGACTTTCTAGTTTTCTTTACTTACTAATGGATAGTTACCTGGATTGGAGCGTTGGCGTATTGGTCCTGTGTAAATTGGAGAGTATAGATCACGCCGCTTTGTGGGGTTAGTGCATTTTGAATTTGTGAATAGTAAACCGGTGTGACACTTGATGGTAATGCGACAGAGAATGACCAAGCCCCAGATGTCGTGCCTCCAACGTTTTGGATATTGAATCGAACAATTGTGCGGTTGCCGTAAGGTGTCGCCGAAATTACACTCGAAACAATTCTGGCCGGTGTTTTGGGTTGAGTGTAGTTAGTTGGATTTTGTCCAGAGTAGCCATTTCCCGCTGCTACCGCTGGTTTGTATGAAGTTGTCGAGGTTGCTGCAGGAACAATTGCAGTTGATGTGGCAACATATGTGTTTACTGGAACTGTGGCCGGAACTTCATTTTCACTGTTGGTGACTGGTGTTGCTGTGTTCTTAGAGATAAATAGGGAGGTGAAAGATTGGCTCGAGTTTGAAATTTTGCCGATCAAGGCTGGTACGATTCGCAGTGTAAAATAAATACCGGCGAAGATCAAAACAATGAGAATTATAAAGATAACTATTCGAGTGATACCGATTGACTCCTCTGCCTTTTTTTCGTCCTTTGTCGGCTCCTTTGGTGCCTCGGGATCACTCTGGTCAAGTTTCTTCAATCGGATTTCAATCATTGGTTTATCACTGGTATTGTTAAAAACTTCGGTTGGGGGGTACTTTGGGGGTGGCGTATGAGATTCCATATCCTTATTCATGATATCGCTAAGATCCTGTATGGTCGCACCAGGCAGGTTGGGTATTTGGGCTATAGGGTTGAATTTTTCCTTTGGCATGTATGTCAGCAATATATGATAATAACTAATATTTGTCAACTGTCTAATAGTTGACTTTGTTGTGAAATAGTGTATAATAATAACATGAAAAAAGGTCTCAACAGGGACGCCGTAATAACCACGATTTTCTTTTTGGTCGTAT
>DMQX01000076.1:548-3919 GCA_003455555.1 Candidatus Tayloriibacteriota bacterium | reverse complement strand
TTTGTGCGGGATGGATGGCATCGGTTCAGGGATAAAATAAATCTAGAGGAAGATCGCAAGCGTTTATATTTTTTGATCCGACTTCGGGATCGACATGTAAGGGAAGAGGAAGACAAGGCCGACTGGTGGAAAAAGTAGGAGAAATTAAAACAAAAAACCGCCGAGGAGACACTCGGCGGTTTTATTTTTGGAAACTCCGGAAATTAAATTATGCCGGCCTTCTTTAGAACAGCGTAGGCGCCGTTCTTGTTGATAGTTTTGATAGCACGAGTTGAGATAGTCAAAGTGATGAATTTTTTGAGTTCAGGCACATAGATCTTCTTTTTTTTGAGGTTCACGTACTTGCGAACAGTTCCAGTAGGGTTGTACTGGGTTGCACGAGTACGGTTTGAGTACCCGCCAGCGATAAGTGAACTTCTTTTTGTGATTGCGCAGACTTTGGCCATAGGGTTACACTAGCTTAGGGTTACACTATCTTAAGATAAGATATGTTTATCTAGTCCGACTATGCTATCATAAGGCAAAGCTTTATGCAAACTACTGACATTGTCTTCCAATTAATCATTTTGTTGTTTTCGGCCATTATTCATGAGGTGGCTCATGGTTATGCCGCTCTTTTTCAGGGAGACACCACGGCGAAATACGAAAATCGACTTACTTTGAACCCACTTAGACATATTGATCCATTCGGTTCGGTGATTTTGCCTCTCATGCTTTTCCTCTTCCACTCACCAGTGCTCTTTGGTTGGGCTAAACCTGTACCTTTCAATCCTTACAATCTACGCAACCGAAAGTGGGGCGAAGCGATCGTGGCAGCCGCTGGACCAGCAGTAAACATCATAATTGCTCTCATTTTCGGCCTTATCTTGCGTTTTGGTATCACCTCGTTCCCACCACCAGCTGTCTTGATTCTTGAAATGATCGTACTCATTAATGTAATGCTGGCAGTATTCAATCTAATGCCGATCCCGCCGTTAGACGGTTCAAAGATCCTTTTCGCGTTTTTGCCGGCTCGGGCTATGGGGATTCGTAAATTCATGGAGCAATACTCGATGTTCTTTGTCCTGGTTTTCATTTTCTTGCTCTGGAGCTACATCTTTCCGGTTGTCACGATACTGTTTAGCTGGATCACCGGATTACAATTCTAACCAGACTTGCCTTTTTCGGAGCAATATAGTAATGTAGTCTCTACTTCGTTTAACGACGCAGGATTTCGATGTCAACCATAAATCAACTCATAAAACGCGGCCGACGCAGCACCAAACGCAAATCAAAATCTGTGGCTCTTTTGCGTTCTTTCAACTCGATCCAGAACCGACCAAAATTCTATCCTTCACCTCTAAAGCGTGGAGTTTGCACCAAAGTTACCACCAAGACTCCAAAGAAGCCTAACTCAGCCGTCCGAAAGATCGCCCGCGTGCGTCTTTCAAATGGTCTTGAAGTTACCGCTTACATTCCAGGTATCGGTCACAACCTCCAAGAGCACGCCGTTGTATTGCTTTCTGGCGGTCGTACAAAAGACGTTGGTCTACGATATAAGGTAGTCCGAGGCAAGTTCGATGCCGCCGGTGTAGAAACTCGCCGACAGTCACGAAGCCAGTACGGCGCAAAACGTCCAAAGGCCGCAAAATAAACCAAAAATAATTTTAATATCCTACAATGCGACGAAAAGTAAAAAATCGAAATATAGTTAAGCCAGACATCAAATTCAACAATGATAAGGTTGAGAAGTTCATAAACCGTGTAATGCTTTCCGGCAAGAAACAAACTGCTCGCGAAATCGTTTACGGCGCTTTTGAAGTTGTAAAAGAAAAAGCAAAAGTAGAAAATCCTATCGAAGTTTTTGATACAGCCATGAAGAACACTGGTCCTGTGATGGAAGTACGATCACGACGAGTTGGAGGAGCCAACTACCAAGTGCCCCGCGAAGTGCGACCGGAACGCCGCCAAGCGCTCTCGATGAAATGGATCATTGACGCAGCTCGTTCTAAAAAAGGCCAGCCAATGCACATGAAGCTCGCCGATGAACTCATCGCCGCAGCTAAAGGAGAAGGGGAGGCAGTCAAGAAACGAGAGAATGTCCACAAGATGGCAGAAGCCAACAAGGCCTTCGCTCACTTTGCGTGGTAGTTACTTAAATAATCTGAAAATTTTATCCGCAAAAAAAACCGCCACTCCGCGGTTTTTTTTGCGGCGTGGTACACTTGAGTTATGAAAAAAATAGTAATTGGGTATCTCCTGGTTCTTATCTCATTAATAATTGTGACTGACGCGAATATTTATAATCGATCTGGTTTTAATTTCTTTAATAATAAAGATCAGACAGCCTCTATGCTGCTTGCTCAAGCCACATCTCTCACAGCTCATTGTTCAGCCGGAGTCTCATCAGTTCCCGTCGGAACTAATGTAACTTACACGCCATGGGGTGTGAGTGGCGGGACGGGTTCATATACATACTCATGGACCGGAACCGATGGTCTATCCGGTATTTCATCTTGGGGCGGCATTGGAAAAATCTACTCAACAGCAGGAACAAAAACCGCCATCCTTACCGTCACCTCCGGTACTGCTTTCGTCTCGGCTACTTGTGGAGTGACGGTGACTGCTCCAACTACGGCCACACCGGCACCTGCGGTTCAGACGGTGACTCCAGCGACAACTCAAACATCTGTCACCTCGCCGACCCCGGTTCCAGCTGCAACTCCTACCGTGACCGCAACGATTGTTGGTTCGAAAAATCCAGTTGGCACTATTGACTCAGTAAGCTGCACCAGCATTGCTGGCTGGGCATATGATCCTGACAATACCGCCGCCTCAGTCAGGATCGACGTTTACCGGGACGGTATATATGGAACCGGCACGTATGTCACAAGTTTTACGGCAAATACCAGTCGTCCCGATGTTAATACTTATTATGGCGCTGGTTCAAATCATGGCTATAGTTTTGCTCTACCCACACCGTTCAAAGACGGGAAAGATCACAAATTATATATTTATGGAATTAATGTTGCTGGGACAGGCGGCGTCAGTGCACTCATAACGGGTTCGCCAAAAATAATAAATTGTGCTGGTGCTGTCGTACCTCCAATAACTTCAACATTGACTCCGACGGTTCCTGCTCCGATACCCGCACCAATCTCGGCGCCTGCACCTGTTTCGTCACCAATGCCGATCGTCGGAAATAAAAATCCTATTGGCTATTTTGATTCTGCGGATTGCTCTGTAATAAAAGGCTGGGCGTATGACGCTGACAACAAGGTCGGGGCAATATCTGTTGATGTTTATCGAGATGGAAAATATGGCATTGGCACTTACATCACGAGCTTGATTGCCAATCAGAGTCGTCCGGATGTTAATACTGCATACGGAAT
>DMQX01000076.1:0-499 GCA_003455555.1 Candidatus Tayloriibacteriota bacterium | reverse complement strand
TGTTAATACTGCATACGGAATAGGCTCTAACCACGGCTACAGTTTTCCTTTACCATCCTACTTAAAAGACGGTAAAGATCATAATATATATATTTATGGAATTAATCTCGCCGGTACTGGTGGAGTGAGTGCTCTCCTTCCAGGTTCTCCGAAAACGATTAATTGCAAATCTGTTTCGACTGCGTTTACACTTGAAGTAACAGACGTTCAAGCAACAACCGCAATAGAGCCTGATAGTGAACAATTAAGTTGGTCACCGGTGCCAGAAGCAATAGGGTATGCTGTGTATCGAGACAATCTTCTTGTTCGAACAACGCTCGCACCTTCGTTTCGTGATGATCCCGTGCTAATGCCCGATACGACATACTCATATGATGTTTTGGCAGTTAAATCAGACAGTGATATTGTTCATTTAGCACTTCCTTCGGCCTCAAATTTTCCGGTGACTATTAAAACCTGTCTCTTATACACATCTGACGCTGCCGACGATCTACTCTGT
>DMQX01000022.1 GCA_003455555.1 Candidatus Tayloriibacteriota bacterium | reverse complement strand
GACGGCATACGAGATGCTCAGGAGTCTCGTGGGCTCGGAGATGTGTATAAGAGACAGGTCCGGCTTCGAGTGCGATCTTTTCTGATTTTTTAAATAAGACGAGAGCTTCTCCATAGTTTTGAACATCGAGTTTTTGTGCACCTTGAGCCAATAGATCTGAGGCGTATTTAAGTTTTTCCTGAGCCTGATTCACAGCGTCACTAGTTACAGTTGTCGTTGCTTGGGTTGAAGTAGCTGAAGAAGTCGGCAACTCGATGGTCACAGTTGAAGTTGCCGTACTTGAAGCGATAGCTGCCTGTACTTCCGCAATAGCCGCCTGAGCCACTTTTTGCTGATTGAGCAACACATCAATAGAAAGAGTTGTGCTGCCGTTTCGGGAATCCATGCCAGCTCGGTCAAGTGAAAGCGCTGTCGCCTGAATGCCAACTTTAGTTGCGACGTCCTGAACCGAAGTATTACCGTCAGCTAATGTATCCAGAATTGCTTCATGAACCTTGAGGGATGATTCGGCTTTTGATGAAGTATCAGCGGCCGCCACACTATTGTTGTCGTTTTCGAGCTGCTTAACACTATCCTTAATAACCGCCAAGTTGCCATCGATCTTAACTTCAGCCTGAGCTGTGGTTGAAGCATCAAGCTTGCCCGATATTGCTAACTTTTCTACCTCTTCAAGACGGCGCACGGCCAACTCAGTATGCAACTGAGCTTTTGACTGGGGCGTAAAAGCAAACAAACTTAAAACGTTTTCGTTAACACTGGTTTTAACCTGGTAGAGAGGCTCTCCAGGAAGAGCTTTTTCGGCTGCAGCCGAAACTCCGCCGGCCACCAATATCACCAAAAGAGCGATAGACACATACTGTGGTTTTACATATAAAGAAACAAATCGCCAGTAATATAAAGGAGAGTATGGTGAAAGAACGTCACGCTCAGAATGAGCTATGCTGGAAAGCAGTCGCGCTCGCATGGCCTCTCGCTCATCAAAAGTGAGCCCAATCCTTTGGCCTGCGTCGTATATTTGTTCTTCAATTTTTTTGCTCATAGATGTAATATTTCCTGCAACATTTTGATTCCTCTGTTTATCTGTACCGACACGGAATTTTCTGTCCGATTTACTATCGCCCCTATCTCACCCGGCGAAAGCCCTTCGATGAAACGGAGTGCGATGATCTGCTGATATTTTTCCGGAATCTTGCCGATAGCCTCACGTATCTTGTCGATCTCTATGTGCTCCAGCATTTTTTCCTCATCCCCGCTGTCGACGTCAAACCCACCTTCCTGCATCACCTCGAGCGAAACAGTTTTCTTGCGACGATACTCGTCAATGATCAAGTTATTGGCTACCCGATAGACCAGAGCGGTCGGATTCTTTATGTCTGTACCCTTGTCGAAATACTCCCAAACCTTTAGAAAAGCCTCCTGAGAGATTTCCAAGGCACGCTCACGGCTACTCAAACGGAAAAAGCAGTGTCTGAATATCGCAGAGGAAAGCGTGTCATAAAGGGCTATAAATGCTTGTTTTTGCTCCTCTTTGTCCATATATAGACGGTCTCATGTGACCGTTCTTACAAATAATGATAGCACGGTTTCTTTGCTTCCAAGAATACTGTTTGCAGGGTACGGATAGTTTTTCTGCTGAAAAACTTCCTCCAACTCGGACCATCGTCCTCCGTTAGCCCCTGCAAACAGTATTCTTGTACGCAAAGAAAACCAATCCGGTATAAGAAAACCCGTCCTCCAACGAGCTTTCTTTTTCTCGTGGGTGACGGGTTATTTATTTACTCAGGATCTAGTTGCTCGAAGCAGGCTTTGCGGGTGGCGTCAGGGTCTGCATCAATACCCCCATGCGGATCAGCAGTCCCGTTACCGGAATTGGCGCCGGGCGTTGCAGAGAAACCTTTGCCGCAAAAGCTGGCCTGCGAATGATTGTTCGCATAGTGGCAACTCCGGCAAACACTATCTACGTCCTTGCCACACTTACCGCATTTATACGGTGTGACCATCACGACACGACATTCCTCGCAACGTTTCGTGACCGGCAAATCCTTTGAAGATTCGGGCAGCTTCGTATTTATGAGAAGTGTTGCCATTACAGCCGGCAAGAACGCCTGCGGTTTCGGCTGTTTGTGTGTAGGAACTTCGGGTTCCCACGCACTGGACATCAGAAGACCAGCAACGGCTTTCTGCAGGACGCCTTTGTCGCCAATCAAATTCTGGGCGCGAGCCGACGACATATCAGATGGAATGGCCTGCGCAAGAGCGGAGGCAAGATCCTTCATTTGGCCGGCGGTGATCATGGGAACAGTACCATTTTTCATGGTCAGTTTCCTTTCTCAAAAAACAAAACAATAGGTGGTCAGGAATCTGCACACTACTATTGTTTACTGTCTTATATTATACACCTTAATTAGATTATTGTCAATCACAACAATATAACTCTACTTAAACGCGAAAGAAAGTTTCTTTTGAAACATTCCGCAGGACGACGGTTCGAGGATAAGGAAAAAGTCAGCCAGACTTTTTCCGTGTGATTCAAAAGGCACTTTCTGTAGAGTTTTGGTAGAAACTTATTTACTTTGTTGACCAGCGACCAAAGATTCCGGCAGGCAAAAGGCGGCCGGTTTTTTCTTCTTCTATCGTGAGCTCCCCTACTTCGACTTCACCGCCCCAGTTGCGAGTAAAATCTTTCATGACGTTTTTGTAAGCTAGTGCCGAGTAGCCAGCCGCATAACCGTTTATCAAAAAGAAAAGTGGTTTTTCGGTCAAGATTTGTTTGCAGAGGTCAATAAGGTGTAAAAAATGCTCTTCGATTTTCCAAACTTCACCTTCGGGTCCGCGACCAAAAGCCGGCGGATCCATAATAATGCCGTCGTATTTTTTGCCACGCTTCACTTCCCGCTTCACGAAAACTACCGCATCATCCAAGATCCAGCGAATCGGTTTACCGCCGAGCCCGGAAATTTCTGCATTATCTTTGGCCCAACTGATGGCTGTTTTTGAACCGTCGACGTGACAAACTTCAGCGCCGGCCGAAGCCGCAGCCAAAGTAGCACCCCCAGTGTAGCCGAACAAATTCAAAACGGAGATTTTTTCGGTGGTCTGACCACTTTGGCCGGCCGGCGCTTTCCGATTATTTATCGTATCCCGGATCCAGTCCCAATTGCCAACTTGTTCAGGAAAAATACCAACATGTTTAAAAGTTGAAGGTTTGACCCACATCTGCAGACCACCTATAGAGATCTGCCAACGCTCTGGTACACCAGCCTTCATTTTCCATGAGCCAACCGCGGCCTTATCGCCTTTGATGGTCTCACGAGCAAAAACACCTTGAGCTTTTTGCCAAGTTTCGTTCGGTGCTGATTTGAGCCATAGCGCCTGAGGATCAGGTCGAGCCAAAGTATATACGCCGAAACGCTCGAGTTTATCGCCTTGCCCGCTATCAATAAGAGAGTACCCGGCCGAGGGTTTTGTAATCAAAATTTTTGTATTCATATATATTATAAGGCACTATAACACAGAACTAGATAAGGTGGTCTTCCTCCTCTTTAATTTCCCGAACCAGCTCGGCGTTCATCCCGCGCGGCGATAAACTATTGAAGAAATGGAAGAGCACAATGAAAAGCGTCAGCCAGAAGAGACCCAAAGCCGCGCCGGCCAAAACGTCCGAAAGCCAATGCGCATTGAGATATAACCGACTAATGCATACAACCAATGCCGCAAGGGCGCAGGACACAACATAGATTCTTCGCCACATAATACTCTTTATAGAATTTCGGAAAAAGTAAGCCAGCAGTCCGAAGAAAATAACAGCCACGGTCGCGTGCCCACTTGGAAAACTAAAATCCGTGGTCGGCACTAAAGGCAGCAGTGGCCGAGAGACGTGGACAACCTTTTTGAGGATTGAGTCGGAAATAATTCCGCCAAAAATTGAAGCAGGCAGCAGGGCCAGAAAATACCAGCGATGACGGTAAATGAAATAAAAGGCCAGAGCGCAACCAACAATGGCCAAATTTGTCGGGGTCGCCAATAGAGTGATGCCCACAAAAATTTTTACAAACACCGGCGAAGCTATTGAATGAAAAAATCGGTTGACTACCAGATCGAGCCTATGGATTCGCATACCCATCAAAACCGACTCGGAAAGCTTGGCTACGACATAGATTGAAATAAGGTTCAGCAAAAGCGGATATATCTGGTAACGCTGAATAATATGTCGATTTTTTTCGGTAAACCGGCTAATGAACTGGTAGCTGTAGAT
>DMQX01000063.1:2234-2579 GCA_003455555.1 Candidatus Tayloriibacteriota bacterium | reverse complement strand
TAGATTGAAATAAGGTTCAGCAAAAGCGGATATATCTGGTAACGCTGAATAATATGTCGATTTTTTTCGGTAAACCGGCTAATGAACTGGTAGCTGTAGATCACTAAAACACTTAATACAACAGCCATTAAAAATATCACACCGAGATAACGTGAGATCAATTGAAAGCCCTGACCAAAAATGAAACCAATTAATACATTAATAGTCGCCCAGAGCACCGCGCTTATGGCCGCAAAAGGCAAAAAGATCGAAGGCTTCAATTTAGCGGCGCCGGCCGCAAACGGCATGACACAGCGGGTCAATGCGTGGAAACGACCGCCCACAATTGCCTTTCTGGGATGGGCT
>DMQX01000063.1:0-2041 GCA_003455555.1 Candidatus Tayloriibacteriota bacterium | reverse complement strand
ATAAGAGACAGGTATAAGAGACAGCAATTGCCTTTCTGGGATGGGCTAAAAGCACTTTGCTAGCCTTCTCAAAATGCGACGCCCGAACAAAAATATACTTACTGATCTTCAAAACAAAACTGTAACCAAAACGCCGGCCCAAAAAATATGCGAAAGCATCACCCACAAAAGCCCCGACTGAAACAATAATAATGAGCGGCACGAGATGCAAAATGCCAACTTTGGCAAAGAAACCAGCCGCCAAAACAATAACTCCCCCAGGGATCACCAGACCAACCGCCGGTATAGATTCAACAATAGAAAAAACAAAAACAATGGCGTAGCCCCACTGTCCGAGCACTTCGGGTGGTAAGTTTAAGATCGTATCAACAAGATGACTAAGCATAGATTAATTCGTCCGATATGACGGGAGTACCGTACGAACACCCGCCCAACGAGCTATTACAGGCTTCATTAAAAGGAGAATAAACATGAAAAGAATCAACACGGCCAGCGCGATTATCCTCTTTTTGTGCATAGGATTTAGGATACCACAACTTCACATATCAGAGTAGCGGCTAAAGGGCGGCGGTGCAGGCTGGGCAACGGGTAGCGCGGATATCAATATTGGTGAAACAGAGCGGACACTGCTTGGTGGTCGGCGCTTTGCTGCCTTTATCTCCCCTTCTCTGAAGCTTCGTGATCCATCTTATCATCAAGAAAACTACAAAGGCCGTAATAATGAATGAGATCAGCGAACTTATGAATAAACCGTAGTTCAAAGTTGGCGCGCCCACCTTTTGCGCTTCAGCCAGCGTTTGGTATTTTGTAAAGCCAAGATTTATGAACAAAGTCGAAAAATCAACTTGACCCAACAAAAGTCCAATCGGTGGCAAAATAATATTTGTTACCAGAGAATTAACCACCTGATTAAAGCCGGCGCCGACAATGATACCTATAGCCAGATCTATGACGTTACCTCGCAGAGCGAAATTCTTAAATTCATTTAAAAAGTTTCTAAGTGATTGGATCATGAATTAATTGTATAAAAAAAGCCCCCCGCGCACAAATGAGGTGCGCAGGAGGCGGGAGAAGGACTAGTTAACACATCGCCGCGAAACTGAAAATCACCAACACGGCAATCTTCAAAGCTTTGGGCGAAGGCTGGCAAAAACCTGAAAGGAACAGTGTCATGGCTCTCTCTCCTATTTAAAGCTTGACTCTGTTATTATACTACCAATCAGTAATATTGTCAATCCCCACAAAAAGATACCTACAAAAATGGGATAAAAGCGATGGCTAAAATAATCCGATATATACCAAAAACGGTGAAATTGTGCTTCTGCACATAACGCAAAAGCCAGCGGACACTGAAATGTGCGGTGACAAAAGCCACAGCCAAACCCACCAGCAAGTAGCCGTACTGCCCTATTTCAATATGAGGTGAACTTTTAAGAAGTTCATAACCCGAAGCGGCGAGCATAGTCGGCACGGCCAGCAAAAAAGAAAACTCAACAATCGCCATGCGCGACACACCTAAAGCTCGTCCGGCCACGATGGTTGCGGCCGATCTTGAAACACCGGGAATAATCGCGATTGATTGAGCCAAACCGATTGCTACCGCTTTGGCATAAGACATGCCAGCAAGCTCATCGATTGAACTTTCCATCTGATTTTTTTCTTTATAAAAGAATTCAAAAAGGATGAGCAAAGCACCGCCAATCCCCAGAGCCCAAACCGCCACCGAGACGTTACCTATCAGACTGGCTTTAAAAAATTTATAGAGTAGAAAGCCGACAATTCCGGTCGGAATAAACGCAGCCAAAATCTTGGTCCAAATTTTTCTCAAAGAGTACAAACGAGGCCAGTATAGAACTACGATCGCCATTATAGCGCCCAACTGGACCACAATTTCAAATGTTTTTAAAAAATCAGTACTAGGTAATTGCATCAACCGAGCTGCCATCATAAGGTGTGCCGTTGAGGAAATTGGCAAGAATTCAGTCAGACCTTCCACCGCCCCAAGAACCACTGTTTGAAGTATATGCACTGTCTCTTATAC
>DMQX01000001.1 GCA_003455555.1 Candidatus Tayloriibacteriota bacterium | reverse complement strand
GATTTTATCAAGATGATTTTTCTGCGGTTGTTTGATCGTAAACAATACTTTGCCGCTGTTTTTTACTCGCAATCGCAAAAAATTCTTGTTCGACATATACACCTCAACTGAACCAGCGACTAAACTATAAACAGTATCCGACTGAGTTACTTCAGGCTCAAATTCACAACCGAGATCAGTAAGCTTCCTCATTACAGCACCACGATCTTTCAGTTTGGCTTTGATCTCGATCTCTTTCATTCTATTATTTTTTACGAGCTAAAACTTTTTTGACTGCAGTTTTAATATGAGAAACGCCCATGCCATAGTGTTCAACAAGTTCTGATGGCGTTCCAGATTGGCCAAACTGATCTGTGACGCCAATAAATTCTATCGGTACAGGATGTTTTTGTGCCAAACATTCAGCTACGGCCGAACCCATACCGCCGGCAATCTGATGTTCTTCCACAGTTACAATAGCACCGGTGTTATCGGCGAGTTCAGTAACGGCTGCAACATCCAGCGGTTTAATCGTGGCTAAATTCATAACAGTCACCATTATTCCTTCTGCTACCAGATCTCGCGCCGCCACAATTGCTTTATGAACCAGCGCGCCCGTTGCAATTATTCCAACATGAGCCCTGACAATTTCAATTTCTTCACCGCTTCCGCTGGCTCGACCACCTTGCCAGACGATTTGCGCTTTGCCAATTTCAAAAGGAGTTTCATCCGTCGTAATTATAGGAGTTTTGTCGCGAGCAAGACGCAAGTAAACAGGGCCTATAATTTTTGCAATTGCTAGTGTAGCTTTTTTAGCTTCGACGGAATCGCACGGAGAAATAACGGTCATTCGAGGAATTACGCGAGTAATGGCGATATCCTCGATCGCTTGATGGGTGCCACCGTCTGGTCCAACCGAAATTCCGGCATGAGAGCCGACTATTTTTACATTTACATTGTTATAGCAGATAGTCGTGCGGATCTGCTCCCAATTTCGGCCAGGTGAAAACATGGCATACGAACTGAGGAAAGGAATCTTGCCCATCGCTGCCATACCGGAAGCAACTCCAGCCAGATTTTGTTCAGCCACACCAACCTGCACAAAACGTTCCGGGTATTTGTTCTTGAACAAATGCATTTGCGTTGATTCGGTCAGGTCTGCGCAGAGACCCACAATTTTTGGATCTGCTTGTCCAGCAGCGAGCAACCCTTCGCCAAAACCTTTGCGGATCGGCACCTGTTCCACATCAGCATCAAACATTTTGCTATTTAGTTTTTGGGTTGAGTTAAGCATTAAATTATTGATGCTCGCTTTTAATTTTGCCGCCAAGGGTGCGCAGTTCTGTCAAAGCCATCACCGCTTCCTCTTTGTTTGGTGGTTTGCCGTGCCATTCAAATTTTCGCTCGAATTCTGCGACGCCTTTGCCGGGAATTGTCCGGGCAATGATAACAGAAGGCTGGTCAAAAATAGTTTTTGCTTCCGCGACCGCTCCGATTATTTGATCAAAACTATGCCCATCAATTTCCTGCACATGCCAGTTGAATGATTGCCACTTAGCATAAAAATTTTCAAGCGGCATAATGTCTTCGGTAAATCCATCGATCTGAATATTGTTGCGGTCAACGATGGCAATAATATTATGCAAACGCTCCTTGCCGGCCAGCATCATAGCCTCATAATTTAAACCTTCATCCATTTCCCCATCACTCATCATAACAAAAAAATTTCGGCTCGAAGAACGGCCGGAGTCTATGCGGTCAGCCAATGCCATACCCACTGCTTGAGAAAGCCCTTCGCCCAGAGGTCCAGAACTTGTTTCCAGCATTGGCAACCATTCACGATGAGGATGACCCTGCAAACGTGAACCAAATTTTCTCAAAGTTTTCAATTCTTCAATCGGAAAATAACCAGCATGCGCCATAGTCGCATACAGTACAGGACAAATGTGTCCGTTAGAAAGTATCACTCGATCACGCTCCACCCAATCCGGACGTTTTGGATCATGATGTAAAATATGAAAATAAAGAGCGGAAAAAACATCAGCCATTCCAAGCGGACCGGCCGTGTGTCCAGACCCAGCCTCCAAAAGCATTTCGATTATGGATTGTCGAATTTCGTTGGCTTTATTCTGCAAAAAGCCGATTTTTTTGTCTGTGATATCATCCATGAACAAAATCTATTTCCCAAGGTCCTTAAACTCTTTTATCGTCGCTCCGATATCTTCGCTTTTAAAAAGCGCGGAACCAACAACCAAACGATTCGCACCAGCTGCAATAAGTTCCGGTGCAGTCTCCAAAGAAACTCCTCCATCAACACTAATTATAATCCCGCCCGCCGCTTCCCGCAACGCTTTGATCTTTTCAATAACCGCAGGATTGAAAGGTTGGCCCTGCATGCCGATCTGATCGATACCCATGAACTGCACGAAATCTATTTTATTGAAATATTGAGCCAGAACGCCGAGCGGTGTCTCGATATTTAGGGCGATACCGATCTCACAGTCAAAAACATCCGGTTTTTCGCTTTTTGGAAAACGCTCACGGAATTTTGTTATAATCGAATCCATTTTGTCCGTGCTTTCCGCATGCACAACAATTCGGCGCACACCGGCCGCGATCCAATCATCAATCACTTCTTCGGGGCGCACCAACATGAGATCAACCTCAAAATCAAATTGATCCCAATATGGCAAGCCGGCATCTTCATTCAAAATTTCCTGGAAATACTCTTCGTCTTCCGTATAAGGCCACGAAACACCTTTGACAAATTTACCATCCATAACGTCGATTTGTGCCACAGGCATGTGCCCAGCCACCTGCGCAAGTTTTGATTGCAGATCCGTGGTACTTGTAGGCATCACTGCTGGGATAATTTCGATCATGTGATTTAGAAATTTTTTATTTTAAAATAAAATATTTTATTTTGTCGATATTTTTTCCATTTCTTCGATACGTCGCTTATGCCGAGCTTCACCAGAAAAAGGCGTTTCCAACCAGAGTTTTACAGCCGCTTTTGCTTCGTCTGCATCCATAAACTTTGCGCCGAGAGAAAGTATATTAGCGTCATTATGCAAACGTGAAAGTTCTATGATTTGCATCGAGGTTAGCGCCTCAAGTTCCGCCTTTTTAGCATCGTGTTTCCCCTGCTCCAAGCCGAAACCATAGTAAACCGCCGCGCGAACATGAGGAAATTTGTTGGCCACCATCGCCTCACCCTGCCCAGATGCACCGAGAATAATACCTTTTAGAGTGTCTGCTCCACCAATATGACTGATGTGTTTTGATACCTCATGTGCGACTGGCGAAATGTAATCAGGATAGTCGTCCTCTGGATCATATTTTTCTGGTCCACAATCTTTAACTTCATAACCAAGCTCTTTTAGAAATGGCACCAACGCCTCCTTGATGGCAAACCCGGCATGATCTGATCCGATAATTATTTTTTTCATACTTATTTATTATTTATCCCCGTCGAACCCTGACCAGCAACCGGGGCTTCCGTATCTAAAAGTGGGTTATTTTTACGCATATCTTCCGTATTTTTATCTATTTTTTCAGTAGTCTTAAACTTAATAACAACGATAATAGC